>CAVKVO010000012.1:0-20068 GCA_963659575.1 Prevotella sp. CAG:1031 | reverse complement strand
CCTTGAATATCTTGCTTGCCGTGGGCGACAGCACCACGTTGCCACCAACGGCATACAGATTCCTTATCTCCAAGTTAGTGAAGATGGCCTTGCCCCACACCAAGAGGTCGGTGATGTTCAGCCCATACTTCCCATTGGCCTTCTTGTAGAACCCATAGCCCGTCTGCTCCGTGGAGTTGTAGTCGGGGGAGTTGAGAAGACTAAAAAAACCTTGCATAGCAGTTATCTCATGCGCAGTCAGGCCAAACTCCGTAACATCATCGTGCTTCTTAGACAAAGCGGAATCATCAAGATACTTAGGTGTAACGATGTCAGATACGGAAGACAAATCGGTTGTGTCTTTTACGATGCCTGTTATCACTTCATCCTGTCCTTCAAAGGTGATAGAACCACCCGAAACGATTTTGAGAGCCTTAGCATAAAGGTTATAGAACTTTGTGCCGGCTTCCATTGTCAGGTCTTTAAGAAAGGTTGTAATCTTATCTACCGACGAATACTTGTACCATTCGCTTTCAGTGGTGCGTGCGTTTATCGCTTCATCAGAAGACAGATAGCCAGTAGAAATGCGCTGCGTCCAATCACGGTTTTTCGTGCCGTTGTCTCCCGAAGAAGAAATAACGCCTTGAAGGAATATGTAATAGTAGTCGGTAGAGCCAATCTGCTTCTCGACGACGTTCTTGCCATAAATGTCCAACTCTTCGGACGGGAAAACAATACGCGCGGGCTTTGCACTATTACTGTCACGAGGTATGGCAGCATACACATACTTCAATGTATGGGTATTAAATATTGTTGGCGAGGCTTGCAATGACCAACGACGGTAGTTATGGCCAGCATCATAAGATATAACGCCATTAACATAAACAAGTATCTGCGCACCACCAACGCATGATGCCTGTATATAGTCAGGGTTGCCCAAAGCATTAAGCTCTACATAGAGAGCTGAAGGGGAAATCCAGTAGTCTTTTGAAGTCGCTTCTGTCATTGCTTGTCGTTGTATTATTGTTCAGGTTCGCGGGAGAATGCATATTAGAAATGCTTTTTCTAAGGGTAAAGTTACAGAGAAACCGCACGCCAAAGCGGACATGCGGTTTCGCCAAACAAGCAAGGGAAAAAAATAGAAAAATCAAATGAACGGACTGCCGTTTATATCAAGTTTGGCGGCAAAGGCTATTGTGTATGCGCTATCTCCGGTACGGTCAATAAAGGTAATATCGTCTTCTATGGTGACAGTACAAGGAATCCACGTGTCTTTAACTTGCAGCCAAATGTGTTCAGACATAAAGAACTCGTGGAGATACCAGTGAAGCCAATCCTCATTAAGAGGGTCTGTCTGAAACGTCCACGTTTCACTATCACCTTGCTTCTGTACCGCAGCGCGAGAGAAAGAATTGAACGTCTCCAGTCGGGCAACAGTATAAGCAGTAGACGTGACCGACATCTTCTTTGTATAAGAACGAGGAACGCTAATACTCTCCAACACGCCAAAAGAATTGATAAAACGGAACACTTGCCGATGATTAGCTTCTGTACTTGGCAATGCATAGATGCTCTGATAGCCCAATGTCTGCGCCCCCTCCTTTGATACCGCCACAATCTTTGAAGTAGGTGCTTCAAGCGTACCACTGGCGGCAATGGATTGCGCAGTAGAGTAGGGTGGAGTATAGGCAAACGACTCGCCGACAAATGCAAGATGCGGTACGGAAGTCGGTTTGCGGCTCAATGCGGTTGCGTCCTTTGTGCCAGATGAAGAATTAAAACGTTCAAAGTCAGAAAATCCTCCAAATATAGAGCGCAGATATGTATCTTCGCTTGGATAGTAAACATATCCAACCTGCTTCACTTCGCCGTCAAGCATATATTCATCATAAGCCTTTACCGTATAACTGACAAAAGGGTAAGTCGCAGCTTCAGACGTGTAGGTATAGGAATCACGGAAAGAGCGCAAAGCGGAAGCAATGTCTATTTGCACGGTTGCAGTGTCCACTTCTTCGGTTACTGGCTGCGAGAATTTCTGCACTTCATAGTTGCCGCCACTCATACCGCACGTAACTTCCACGATGACACGATGAAAAGACGGATAAACGGCATGGCCACTACTATCCGAGCCAATGATGATATTAGGCTGGACGGTAAACGTAATAGGATTGCCGTTGAATATACTGCCCGATGTAAGTTTTATTGTTCTTGCCATAATTGTTGTTTAGTGATTAAAGACTATATACTTCAAGTTCCACTTCACCCATGCCTTCTTTCGCGTCAATATCCACTCTTACCTTATTGATAAGACACTTCTTATTATCGATTAACCACCACTCTTTCCAGTGGTTCTGTATATCGGCTATCTGTGCAACAGAAGCGGTACACCTGATTTGATATTTTTTTCTGTTCACAAGGAAATAAGCATAGTCATACATAAAGGTGTCAAACAAACCGCGACCGCGTACATTCTCGTTGCAAAGAGGTTCACACGCCCAACTTGGCTGCTTGTAAGCACGCAATTTGAGAGAGAAACGTTCGCCATTACCAATACCTTCTTCCGAACCATTATAATCAAACTCATTGCCCCACATATCCATCGTGTCGGACGTAAGAGCGTACTGGCCAGATACGGTGCGCCACTTTGAATTGCCAAAGCCATCGTAATTGTAATCATACGGTTGTGTGGTCATATCTGTGCCACCACCACGCATTACAGCAAGAGCAACACCCCAGTCATAAGACTGTAAAGGTGAATTGCCATCATCCGTGTTGCTGGGATCATAACTCTCAACGAGTTTAAGCACCTCTGTTAGATAGAAATTAGCCCAAGCGGTAGACACCGTGTTGCGAATATGCTGCTCCACAAACTCATGTTCCATGTCTTCATCCACATAAGCGGCGAGTATCGGTTGCAATGATTCCTTGTTAATGTCTATGGCCTTTCGGGTTTCACCATTGTAAGTTCCGGTAATATCTCCGAAAGAAAGTTCTTTTTCACGCACGAAATTCACGTCGTTAAAAGTAATAGGGGTAAAGTCAATGCTTATATCATGGATAAAATCCTCATTAACCTTAGAGCAATCACCATATTCCACGCCTTTCCATTGTCCAACTTCAAATACAGAAGGCTTCAGCTCGTCTGCGGTGGTAGCATCAGCCGACACCTTTATTCGATAGGCGTTACCAGTGGTGAGGTCTATATACGCTTTCACGTCGCCATTAGAAATTTCTTGGCTAACAAGTTTCCGATATTGATTTTCACCATAAACGACATTCCCTTTTTCATAGTCTATATAGTCATAGTCGGTGTCATAATCCTTAACTCCGTTAGTCACGTTCTTCTTTTGTTCCTTACTGTCACTCTCTGCGGAATAACGATAGCGCACTCCTGTTATCTTCTCGCTAACAGGGAGAATGGAATGAATGCCGGCGTGAAATGTTCGTGGCTGCGGATTCTGCTTACGGAACACGTCACGAATAAGATAGGCCGTAACTTTTTTCTGCTCGTAGTTGTAATCAAACTTAATACCAAAAGCGTTTTCCAAAGCTTCTATGATAGTGCTAACATCCTCGTCTGGGAAATTCTTAGAATTGGCATACATGTTTAAGACATTGGCAGTCACTTTATAGGAAGTAATCGTGGACTCCAAAGATATGCTCGCAACATCATCTTTGCCAACCACAATATTTGCACCATTGTCCAAAGTCAAAGACTCTACCTGCTTAGGGTCTGGGTCTTCCAATTTGAGCTGACCGCCACATCCACGACTGGAAAGCCAAGTGTTTATTTCATTGATGTTATTAAGCAACGGAGTAACATCGGATCCGTGTGCAACATCGGTATCATATTCACATTTCGTGGTAAAAAACACAAGATGCTTAAAGTCTTCTACTGCGAGCAATGCGTCTTTGTCAAATTGCACACCAAGATAGTCAAACAGACAGTCAAGAAAATAAAGAACATAGAAGCAAATGCCCGACTGTGGACGGTCTGCATCCAACACCCAATAAGGATATTTGTCCTCAAAAAGCCCAGTAGCATCCTTTTTTTCTATCAATTCACTTTTGGTGCTACCGTCGTCATCAATCGCATAATGCTTATAACATACACGGGCGTTACAATATTTGGCCTTGGGCGCACCGGCATAACGCGTAGTTGCACCATAAGCATCAGCAACATTGATAAATGAAGTCTTTACTTTCGGTATTGTTACAGAACCACTTTTGTAATTCCTTACGACATCCAACACGGCTTCCTCTTTTATTCCTGTGGTCTCACAAATGCCAGGATAAGAAAAACCAAGAGCTTGCGGTTGAACAACAGCAGACGTTTTATCATCCTTATCTGAGTAAATATCCGTATCTCCTTTCTTTCCGCTATATTTTACTTTGACGTGATACTTATACACAATCTCCACTTTTACGTCACCTATCTTCTCACCAATTTTCAAATCGGCTCTATCCGCTTTGGGAATAGGTATATCCTGACATTCCAAGTCGGAAATCAAATCATCAAACGACTGCGTGCTTGCATCAATATTCAAAGACAAAGAACCGTCTACAATTTCATCTTCTTGCATAACCGCAGTACCATTGGCCAAAGGAATACCATCGGCGATAATCTGCATAGGTGTGTGCTCAAAGTTTACCGGACGCAAATCTGAATTTATATCGCCAATATTCTTCAGAAAATGGCGATTACCTTCAAGAGGCAATACTATGGGATATGAAAACATATCCACATCGTTGAAAAGCGGATTTTGCAGGTCAATACTTATGGAAAAATCATCCTGCAATGCCATAGGTTTTCCATTGGCGAGGATTGCAAGTTTACTGTTCATAATCCTTCAAAGGTTTAAGTTGAGAGTCTCCGTTAAGAATTATACCTTTGTTTCCGTCGCTATAAACAACGGTATCACGATAAGCGTTAATATGACAGTAGAATGATGCAACGACAATACCGCCGAAAGCGTCACAATGCACACTACCAGCGATAAAAGCATTGCAGCAACAGTGCAAAGAGGAACGATTGTACGCCGAAACATTGCCAACCGTAATATTACCAAAAGCATAGTCATAGAGCATGACATGAGCATCGGCGCACTTAGAATTATAAACCTGAGAATGGTCAAAAGCAATAACTTTTGCTTCGCCAAGAACATAAGCCTTTGCTTCGCCATAAATGCGCACGAGGTCTTCGGTGTCAGTCACAATTACACGCACAAAGTTCTTTGCACCTTCGGGGCACTCATTCATATAGATACCAGCATCATTCATCTCTGCTTTGAGGGCTGAATATTGCTTTGGCAGCTCGTTACGGATAATGTCAGCATACTTGCTCGTCACAACGTCCTCCCAGTTGGCGCGCCAAGCGGCCATCATCTGACTTACGTTTTCTGCTTCAAGCATTTGTTTGAAGCCATCTGCACAGGCATGGCGTTCATGGCAAGCCGCATTGCAAGTCTCTTTCAAGAGTTGAAATGTGTTGTCACTCATGCTTTGGTCTCCTCTATCGTCTTTGTTAAAATGGCTTCATAACCGGCCAATTCATCTTCAGTCACAATGTCTGAATATTGCTGACGCAAAAGGTCAATCCGTTCCTTCAAGCCTTTTACCCTCGCCTTTGTTGAAGGTTTATCCTTGCGGCAAATATACTTGATAATCGCATCGGCTTCCGCCTTGTGCTTGGCGGCTGCATCGCGTGCGGCTTTCACCTCCGGTCGGTCGGCGGCTATCTTGTCGGCAACCGATTTTGCAAAGAGGGGGTCGCGCTCCTGCGCCTTCTCATAGAATGGTTTGAACTGCGTGCGCAGATCCTGCGGTGCAATCTTGAAGTTCTTTTCCACGTAGGCGATATATTCGGGGTCGCCCGTGCGCTGGCTAAGGCGCAGATACACCTCGCCCATCTCACGGTCAACCGCAGTGTAAATTGCCGGAAGAATATCGCTCTCTATTTCCACGGCACGAGTGGCAAGGGCTGCAATCTCTGCCTCGGTATAGAGCATACCATTGGCGCGTTCATTGGCTTCGGCCATCGTCTTGGCCTGTTCTGCCTTGCTTGCCATTTCGTTACGCAAGTCGCGGATGGTGTTCACGCGCTCTTGCAAGACGGTAGACAGGAACGGCCGTATTTGGTTCATGTGGGGCATGGTGGCTGCGATGCTCTCACCGTTGGGATTGGCGACAATACCGTTATAAGTAAGAGGAGCCACACTAAGGTCAGGTTTCACGTCAGGAAAGAGCGAAGCCTTGGTTTCTTCCAATATCTTCTGTCTCTGTTGTTCCGCATAAGATGCTTGCTCCTTTTTTGTGGGTCGTCCCACATGACGCTTAGTAACAGACGCAGTATCATAAGCTCCAGTATTAAGCGTTTGCAGATAGGTGAGCAACTGGCGCACACGGCGATGATAGTCCCGGAAGCGTCGGCAATCGTTGATGAAAGCCTTTGCCTTCGGCACACCGGCGAGCAAATCCAGTCCTTGCTCAAAAGCTGCCTTCTGCTCGGTAGACAATACACGGGCTGACAGGGCAGGGGTAAGTTTTTGTATGATTTCGTCCATAGTCGTAAGCAATTAGTATAACAGTGGCGACACAAACATCCGGGTGCCGTCTTGGTTGTTCTTAAATCCCTCGTCGGTGGATGCCGTGCTGCCCGTCGTTGCACTGTTGGCTTCGTCGGCGGTCTGTTTTTCTTTGAGGGCGTTGATGATATTCTCTTTGAGGGCGATGGCTTCATCGTGCGCTTGCTGGCGGCGCGCCTTGTCGATGGGCAATACCTGGGTACGTTCTTCGAGGTAGGCTACCATGAGACGGCGCAAACGGCGAAGCAGTCGCTTGTCGGTCTTACCCGTGGAATGAAGCAAATCAGCCAAATTTTCTTCACCTACAACATCCGCGATATATTCATCTTGGATGAAACGCAAGTCGGGAAGCAAACGAATAAATTTGTCTCGATTATCATACACATCAATATACTCTTGCAATACCGCACAAGTAGGGATAAGCAAATCGCCGTGCAGATAGTAGTAACGACTTTCTTGCCAAAGCGTCACGATCTCCTCAATAGCTTCATGCTCATTGGTCGTTTCTTCAGTTTCGGTCGTTTCAGTTGTCTCATCGGTTGTTTCTTCGGTTGTTATTGCAAAAGGTGTATTAACTTGTTGCGCCCAACCTTCAAGCGTAGTAAGAAGAATATTGAGCGAAGTCATGGCTTCCTTACGGTAGCCTTGCACTCCCTTATCAATAAGTTTAGTATCGGCTGCGGCATAATCACTACTTGAAGCTACATTCACACCCGCACTATTTATGCTGACCGCCTGTTGATAAACGTAGCGAGCCATCGCATCATTGGCAATCATGCGCTGGGCGTTAAGCAAGAGTATTGCCCAAGGATCAGAAGTGTATGTGCCAGAAACAACAGACTGAAAGAAATCCTCTGAGGCTATACCGTTGTAATATTCGCATAGGCGGTTATAGAGTGACGTGCCGAGTTTGTCGAGAAGAAAGTCTTTCTCGCTATTGTCGAGAACACCCTGCAATAATGCTACATCATCCACCGCATTACTAGGCAAATGGAGTCGAAGTTCTTGATTGATAGAAAGTATCATGTTGTTTGTCGTATTTAATGCTTAATCCTGTCCTTGCTTAGTCACACCTGTTTTTGAATTGTCAAGCGTTGTCAATACTTCACGGTCAATCTGCCAAGTCAGATGTTCATCCCATTCGTTGAACTGACTTATCACTTCCAATGGTCGGAGCATAAGTTGCTGCAACGGCGCAAACTGTATCTGCTTGACAAGGAAACGCTCGCGGAGGTCGGTGCCGCCCGATGATGATGCGTCGCCGGGGGTGTTGCCGATAAGCTTTGAGTCAAGTCCCATCGCAAAGAAGATGATGCTCGAAATCTCTTGCAGTTCGGTTTTTTCGGCTTCCGCCTGACTGCTCGCCTTGCTCTCTATCTCCACGATTTCCCAGGCCTTGTGCTCCTTGCCGTCGGGTCCCATAAAGACTGACGAGATGAGGGCTTGGCCAGCGTTGTCGGGATTGGAAAGCCAAGTGTTGATGCCGTTGAACACTTCCAACTGTATCTGCGCCATCGTCTTTTTCTTATCCGCTTCGCCCTGCTGACGGAAAAGGGCGTTGAGATAGTCCTGGTGTATGTAGATCACGCGGCCTATGATGTTGGAGTTGTGCTTGCGAGTCAGTCGGTCATCGACGATGGTAAAGGCATACTCAAAGATACTTCCTGCAAAGATGGAGTGCCAAAGGGCATCGGCATAGTAGGGGCCACCGTAGTCGCGCGGTGACATGATAAATCGGGTAGGGCGGTTCTTACGGCTCACCCGTGCCTGTCGCGCCTCACGCACCTTGCGCTGCAAGTCCTTCACGGCGGTATGTGCCGGCAGATAAGGCACGGCCGCTATCTTCCAGTCCTCCGACTTCATGCCCGCCGTCTGCTGCGTGCTGTCGAGCCACTGATTAGAAAGGTAGGCATAGTTGATACGATACTGGTCATCCTGACGCTCCAAGCGGGTAGTGAAGATAGACCGCGGTTTTATTCCTACCACACGGGGAGTCCACTGCGACGTGGGTACAGGTTCGCCCTTGTCGTTAAGCTGGCGTTGGTTGAGTTGCAGTTCCACAAAGCACTGCGACATGAGCGACATATCGCCCGCAAGGTCGAGGTAGGTCTGCATGAGGTCGTTGTCGGTCATAAACTGCTTTACGGCCTTATTGGTCTCCTCCCATTTTGCGAGCGCATTCTTCAAAGCCTTCATCTCGTCACTATCCTCACGTTCGGGTGCAGCCATCTCGTCGATGATGCCCAGTCCGTCGCCTTGGCTTTGGCTCGCCTGTCGGCTGGCTTCCTCTTTCGCTTTCAAGTCGGCAATCCATCCACGAAGCAACACGCCCGCCGTCTCGTAGGGGATGTATTTCTCCGTGATGTTGCCGCCCACATACTGCGTGTAGTGATACTTCGGCATGGGGCCATGACCCACGAGAATGCGCTTGATGAAGTCCACACCCGCTGCTGTGAAGGGCGACATACGGGAGAGCATCCAGATAAGGTTAGGCAGTTTGTTGCCCATGCCCCATTCCATAAATCCGAGACCCTCAGTTCCTTCATCTTTAGGTTTTGCGAGATTCTCACCGCCACTGCTGGCAAAGATGGTTGATACCTGTCTCCGTGCAGCCGAGCTGCCCGACACACCCTGCTGAACCATTCCAGCTTCGCTTATAAGCATAGAGTGTACATAGTCATTCCAAGAGAATGTCTTTGTTCTGCTTCCCGGTCGGGCAAGTGCCCCTGGGCGCACAGCCACATAACCATCCCTTTTCAACTCCTCACTACGATTTTGGAGCTGCGACAAGTTCGTGACTTTGTTCTTCATTGTTCCGTTGTTACTTTATTTAGTTTATATCATTCCACGACGGACACTCGCCGCGGCTTTATTTCCGTCTTATCTTTTCCATTTCCTCATTCTCCTTAGATAACCTTTCGAGGTGCTCCAATACGAGAGAATAGGACTGATGGTTCACTTGGTCTTCGGTCAGTCCAGCATACTTCTGCATCGTCGCCGTGGTCGCTGTGTAGAGTTCAAGGGGTGTGTTGGGTTTATGCTTCTTCGGATTCACCTTCTGTACTTTGAAAACATGAGGAAAACGCTTGCTAAAAGTGTGCATGATACCAGTCCACCAAAACAAAATGACTTGCCACTGCGTATCAGAAAAGCCGCGGAAGTACTGCGCGTTGTCCGAGAACTGGTTGCTCTCGTAGTGGAAATCGTGCTTCATCATGCCCGTATTGGTATCGACAAACTTAGTCTTGCCGTTGAATATCGTCGCAAGGAACATGGCACGGGCTAAGTCGGCATTTTGCGCTTGCTTCATAATCTGCTCTGGAGAGAACTTATCCATTTCCTGCATCTTCAGGAGATTGTTACTCAGTTGGGTGTAACTCGCCATCGTGTCCGTGGCAAAACGGTATTGCGCCCAAGAGAAACCGTCAAGGTCGGGAAACACGCCTTGAAAAGTCCGCTTCCGTCGCCACCAGTTACGTTTGCGCTTTACGGTGGAGTAGGGAAATTTCGTAAGATATAAACCATTGGTATTGTCGAGCCAATCAAGCAATGCGGCACCTTGTGCTATATATTCGGGGTCATTCTTGTCGTTGGTCTTAGCCTTCGGTGTAAGCCAATAGTTAATCTGCCACAAGTAGACAGAGAACGTCTCGCCTTGGAGTTTTCGCCACTGCCACCACTTGCGCTTATGCTGCAAACGGCAAGTATAGTACTGCTCCTCCACCGGCACGCGCGGATTGGGACCCTCTACTATCTCCAACCCAGCAAGTGCAAAGAAAAGCGCAATCTTCACGTTCTGCATAGAGAACGGATGATAGCGGTCTTGCCTCTGTATCTGCTCTTGCATGACCTTGGCGATAAGTTCCAACTGCTCCAAGGTGCAGTCGTTCCATTGGCGGGGTAGGGTGATGTTTATCTTTGTTGCCATTCGCTTCGCTCGTTTTTTTTCGGATTATCAAAAATGACAATCATTCCTTAATAATGTCCTCGTATTCTTTTCTCACATCGAAACAGGGACACATCTTCTGCCACTTAGCGGGATTGGTTCCCCAAATGTCACGGTGCCCCATAATCGCAGCTTGAGGAAATTGTTTGTGCAGCTTTGTCACCATTTCCCTAAGCGACGCTTTCTGCGCAGCCGTGCGGTTATCCATGGGTTTCAAATTGGCATCCACACCACCTACATACGCCACATGAACGCCAACACTATTGTAACCTTTCACTCCATTGGCTACTTGTGACACATCAAGCAACTGGTGCACCTTTCCATCTGTGGTAATAGCATAATGATAACCAGGGTTCTGCCATCCCTTGTGCTTAAACTCCGCCAACAAACCGTCTGCCGTCAGCTTCTGACTGCTTGCCGAGCAATGCACGAATATGTATTTTATTGTTCTCATGTTGTTACATATTTATCTTACACAAAAGTAACAACACAACATTAAGAAGTACGGACATAACGTTACCCACACCAATACAAAAATCCCCGGCAACATCCCTATAAGCAAGGAATGAGTCGGGGTAAAATAAGATGTGTTAAAAACAAGACAAACGTTATTCTGTGGTCTTAGAAGCAAGAAGACTGTCCCAACCTTCGGTCGGTTCCTTAACGTAAAGGTTCGGATAGTTCACAGGCGACTGCTTGATTTCCATAGTAGAAGTGCGATCATCTTCAGCCTTTGCGCCAGTATCGGTTTTAAGCGCACCAGAATCTTTTTTGATCTTGCGGTGAGGGTCGTACAAAATCTGCGAAACATCACCATCTTTGGTGATGATGAAAATATCGCGGTTGTTAATAGCGCGCATCAGTTTGCCGATATTTGCGTTTACAGAGTCAATCACGATATTGCAAGTCAGCTCGAAACCTTTGCGCTCGCCAAGAGACGAACCTTGTATCTGCTGCGAGTCATCCTTGCACTGAAGTTTGTACAGACCTTTTCCCGACTGAAATGTGGGCGTTGTATACTCGTTCTCTGTGGCAGTCATCGGAGCAGAAAGATCGCCCTTCAAACCAATATATACGTCAGTGCCAAGACCGGCAAGGTTCTCCAAGCACTGGTCGTCGTTGAGAACATCAACGAGCTGTGGACATGTTACTGTTGCCATAATAGTATCTTGTGTTAAAGTGTTGTTATTTAGAAATAGCGGTAGCCATCGTTTCCCGTCAGGTCAGACGGCTACCGCCGTGGATTTATAGAGTTGTCGAAAGCTCCCTACGTTAAGAGTTCTTCTTGAAGAAGGCTATCAAGCCCATGTTCAAACCTGTTGCAGCGACCTGAATAGACTTATCGGTCTTACCGTTGCTCCAGTTTACAAACTTGTAGTTTGTGCCGTCGGTTGCTTCAAGAGTCAGTATCTGGTTGATACTGGTCTCAACGGGTGCGGTATACTTCGTGCCATTCACCTTTACTGTTCCGTCAACAGTACCAGTGTCAGCAGCATCATTTGATGCAATAGTCACAACAAGGTTGGTGTTGTCGAAGTCTCCGGCCACATAGTCAGTAGAAGCGAGCGAGCCATCAGACATACAGAAGGCAGACTTGAACGGATTTTTTATGCCAGCGCCCTGGATAGACTGAATCTGGAACTGGATGTCGCGCATGTCGTCATCCGTGCCGACCTTCACGCCTACATAGGTCTGGTTGCTCTCGCTATCCACACCGTATGCGAAGTTCTTATCTACGGTAGCATACATACGATCGCCCTCGCCGAAGTCAGCCACAGGACAGATAGTCACGCGGGAAAGTCCGGGGAGAACGAAGTTGCCACCGTCCTCATACTCAACCTTGAAGTTGCCGTGGAACTTGTTTGCGTAACCGGCTGCGATGTTGTAGGCGGTTGTCTCGCTCATGTAGACACGGGTGTTTGCCTTGCGCAGACGAGCATCCCACTTGCGGTGCCATGCGATGAAATTGTCATAAGGTGTAGTGTCATCGGTACTTGCAGGCTCACTGATTGACTCACAAGAAATGTAGTTGCCGTTGGCCTCGCTGATAAGACCATCCTCGATGTCGTGCTTTACACAAGTGTGGAAACCATCGTAGAGTGCAAGAGCCTGCTCAGATGCAGGAGTGCTCTCGTCGCCCTTATCGAGGTCAATATCACCATGCCACAAGCATGCGGTAAGGTTATCGGCATAGTTTGTGAGCACTGCGGTAGCTGCCTCAGTAGAGAGGGGGTACTGACCCTGTGCGTCTGTGCCGAATACGGTCTCGCAGTACTTGTCGATGTTATCGGTAAAATGATCCCAGGCGAGCTTAACGGTCAATGTACGTTCTTTCAAGAATCCCGCCTCGCTGTTTACCTTGGTGTGAACATCCTTGCGACGGGTTGTGCCACCCTTGCGGAGCAAGATGTGGAAAGTGCGCTTGAACTGGATGCCGCTCACGATGTCGATACCGAGGCGATCCATTTCTGCTGCGTCGGTGTAGCCGGGACCCATAAGGATCTCCTTAGACACCTGCTCGGCGACATGCTGCAAAGCCTCTGTGCCGATGAAATTAGCTGGAGTTGTTGCCATAATGTGTGTTGTGTTGTTAAAGTTGTTACTAAGTGTGTGATGAAAAGAATTTTTCTTTTAAGGGTGTTACTCACCGCGTTTGAAACGCTCGAAAGCTGCCTTGCGCTCCGCGTTGGTCTTATACTGCGACGGGTCAAACTCGCGCAAGCTGTTCACCTTTGCACCCTCGCCGTTGTTGGCCGGTGCCTCGCCCTTTTCGGGTTCTTTGCCGCTCTCGTCAGAAAGACTGGCAATCAGCGCGTCCTTGTCTGCGATGGTCTGTTCAGCGGTAGAGAGTGCATCCTGCGCACCTTTCAGTTCGCTTTCAAGGTTTGCCTTGGCTTCCGTGAGCGCACCAATCTGCTCTGCCTGAGCGTTGAGTGCTTCGGCGTGCTGTGCGTTGAGAAACTCGATTTCCTTACTGTGAGCCTCCTGTGCGTCGGCGAGTGCCTTTTCTGCGACAGCCTTTGCCTCCTCGGCTGCGGTTACTTGTACAGAGAGAGTGTCCATTTTGCCCTGCAATTCCGCGAGGGCTTCCTCTGCCTTGGTGGCCTTCTGCTCGGCATCGGCTACCTTCTGCTCACTGGCGTTGATGTTGGCTTCGAGGGTGTCGAGCAAAGCTGCGTTCATAAACGCGCCTTCCTCCTTGACCACAATCTCGCCTTCCTTCAGTCCGCAAGCTGCATTGATGAGTGGATAGTTTTCCATATTGAATTTGGTTTTGTTAGTCTCGTCGGGTGTCGGTTCGGGTTCCTTGTCTGGCTCCGGTTTCTTGTTGGGATCGGGCTTCTGTTCGGGTTCATCCGCCTCTGCTATTTCACGCTTAATCGGTTCTGCGCCGTCATAAAGAGCGAAGGCGCGCTGCACCACATCAAGGAAAGTTGACTGATCGTCCACAAGGATGCCTTTCACATCTTCGGCGTTGAAAACCTTGCCGTGCAAGTGTTCGTCCTTAGCGGCAGGACAGGCTTTCTTTACGTCAGCGCGAAACTCTACGCCAAGTGTGGCCAGTTCGCTTACCAATTCTTCCGAATTACCGTCATTGGCAATATCACGGAAAGCTTTGTTCTTGTCGAATGATTCAGGGTCATAAAGCTCATGGTATGTCTCGTTGGAGTACTTGTTTACGCTACCATCAGCTTCAGTGTAGAAAGCTGCCATCACACCGATGCAACCCACCTCGTTCTTTGGATGCATATAGTATCGCTCATCGCAAAGACTGGCAAGGTACATTCCTGCGCTGGCGCACATACCATCGATGAAGGCAAGTACCGGCTGCCCCATAGAGTGAGCATAAGCAATGGCTTGCTCATAGTCATTCTTTGCCCACGCCGAACCTCCGGGGGTGTTGATAATGAACACGTGACCACGACACAAAGGGTGGTTGGCGGCGTTAATCATCATATTGCGATGGTCGATGCTACCATAAGAGCAAGCCCCCCCATTACGAGTAATAGGACCGTCAATGGTGAGAACCGAAACGAAAGGAAATTTCTGCGCACCCTGTTGTCCCAACACCCAATATCCATTAACCTGACTACCGTCCTCGGAAATCTGATATTCTTCAGGTTCATAAAGGTTGCCGTCTGCGAGCGTTGCAGTGACAAAACCGCGCCGCCTCTCAGGTTTACTAAATGCGATGTGGGCGTTCAGATTCTGTTCAAGAGTCTTGCGAATGCCATGCACAAAATCGGGACTGACCATCCATTTCTTCTCGGTCAAAATTTCGTAAAGACCATTCATTCTGTATGTGTTTGTGTTGTTATCCTGAATAGCAATCATTTTTACCGACTGCCTTATGTTTTCCGCAAGCAAAAGTAACTTGCAAAACTTCCGACAAACGGACACAAAAAACGCCCTGCTGTCAATCACTGACAACAGGGCGCACAAAAATGGCTGAAATGGAAAAAGTATATGTGTGTTACTCTTTCAATATAATAGGAATAAACGCCGACATGGATTTTAACGACACGGCCAAAGAGTTGTCCTCGCTGGTCTGCGTAACGCTTACCGTTGGTTTTATGCTGAATGTACCGGGTAAGGTATAGCACAAATAGAAAGAATCATCACTCTTGCGCAACACGACATAACAGTCTTTATCACGCATAGCCTTGCACGCCTCGCGCACGTTATTATTACTTCCGTCGCTTATAGCCATGCTCACGCTAAAAGTGAAGACCTGACCATTGCCACCATTCTCTACGGATGTAGAAGCGGTGATGCTGCTTGCCTCAATGCTACTCTCGTCACCGGTAGTGGAGACATGAAGCAATGCCGTAGAAAACGCGCAATTATCAATAGACAATATCTGCGACACACTAAACGGTATAGGAATAATGTTCCCCTCCATCGGATATACATAAGCGTCGGTTACGCCTTCAAGATATAACTCTCTGCATTTCTCGGACAAATCCATACTTTTCTTTATTAGGTATTATTATTTAACTCTCATTTACTTTCTTGTTAATCGCTTTTTGCACGAGCTACAACCACGCCATTGTTGCTATTGCTGACTTGTCGCACAATGTTGCAACCGCTTAATTTCGTCATTGATGTAGAACACGGCCTTTTGCAGGTCTTGTATTCGTTTCTCTCGGTCGGTCATGCTGCCGTCTTTCTTGCCCTTGCGCAAGAGGTACTTCAAGGCGTTGCCCACGGCGAAGTCGAAGTGTCGGCAGATGTCAATCGGCTCAACGCCGCAGAGGTCTTTCAGCCATTCGTAATGCTGCGGATGATTGACCATGTCTTCATTGCTCGCTTTCTGTTCCATTATTTTCGTTTTCGTCTTTCGTTATACTTCGATGGGTTCTTGTGCCTATTCTCTCTCTTTGGGTGAGACAATGACACACCACGTATTATTATTCCGCTATTTGTACGCTCCACTTGGTCGGGCGTGAAAGATGCGGTAAAGGTGTAAGTCCTGTTGTCTAAATCAACCATGTTTACTGTTCGTTTTCAAATTTACCGAAATCTATCTTCTGTTGCAGGAATTTCTCGGCGTACCACTGCTTGTAGGACTTGCCGGAAATCCACCAATTGTAGATATTCTCCGCTATCTCATTCTCTTGCTCCTCAGTCAAGCGGTCAGACGAGGAGCTGGACGAAAACCCTGCCACAGCCCGGTGTTGGTTCGTGCCACAGATTGTTTCTTTGATAGAAGTGAACAGTCGCCAGTCTGCTTTGACGTTCCACCAGATGTATCCGTCTTCGAACAACCTTCCCGTGTTGTAGGAGTGCTTGCGCAGCCCCCCCCCTTACGAATCGTCTTGATAGCCCTTATCCAGCTTCGCTTGACGTGCGGCCACCGCTCGTTTTCAAGTACCTTTTGTTTGGTCGAAGACATAGGGCAGTTGATACAGCCGATGCGGTGCCAGCCTTGGTCGTAGAGTTCGCAGTGAGCGATGCCGAGAGTGTTGAGAAATGTCCAAACGTCATCATCCGTCCAGTCAATGATTGGGGATATAAGCAGTGTCTCCTTACCGTGGATGCAACCGAGCACACGTTCACCGTCGGCATTGACAATGGTCACAGTCTTTGCCTTGCGTCTACGCTTAGGCTTCGCTTCCTGTTCCTTGCGGTATGCTTCCAGTCCGTCAAGGTCGCCGCTATACTTGCGGCTGCTTATCTCCACCTCGTTGCGCTTGGCACGGCGTGCGCTCTCTACCTTGCGTATACCTATAAGCGTGACCTTACCTGCTCCAGCCATCTCTTTGTATTCCTCGCAGCACCACCGCACGCGCATGGTGGGCAGTATCCTCTTCTTGATAGCGATATTGAAGATACTATCCTTTGGCTTTACCAGCTCCACGTCGGGATATTGCGTCCGCACAAAGCGTATCACTTCGGGAGGGTCTACACTTGTGAGGTTCATGTGCGTCTTGGCTTTCACACCGCTCATCTTCACAATGTGATATAAACACTGACTATCCTTACCGCCGCTGAAGGTGTTGAAATATCCGTCCACTGGGTCATACGACAACGCCAACCGTTCTGCCTTGCGCACCAGTTCCACGCTATGCCGTATTTTCTGCTGCATCGTAGGCGTGAACTTTGGCAATATATCCTCCAAGCGGAAATTCATCTCACTGTTCTTCATAATCTGCTTAATTGGCGTAAATGTTCTCCAACGCAGCGGCGAGGCAAAACAAGGCTACAGTCGCTGCAATAGTCTTGACAATGGGCTTCCACACATTCTCTTGGTCGTTGTTCATCACAATATACACGTTGAACGCTCCAATCACGGCTATCACTCCAGCGATGCCGTATAGGCACTGCACCACCAGCTTTAGGTTTTCCACGCTTATTGTTATAGTCATACTGTTATGTTATCGTCCAATCCCAACGCCCAAAGGATGTGCTGCAATTCGTGCAAATAATGCACATACTGCACAGAATTGCCCGAGTAGAAGAAAGAAAATCCACCACCTAATTTCTTGTCTTGTGGGTATATCTTTATATGGTTATTGCTCCACCCAGACATATCTAGGTTTGAGCATTGCTTCTTCCATCCGTTCTTCTCCAGTATCTCCTCGGTGAGGGGAATGGGAGCAAAGTCCTCTTTGCCTATCTTCAAAAGGATGCTAGGGTCGCATTGTGGGGTAGCCCACACCTCGTTAGGCTTAGTTTCGTCGATACACGAGACCCGACAAAGCTGTGGCGTTACACCCTCATGGACGAACATTATATAGTCGCCTATTCTAAATTCTGTTGCTTTCATTCTTCTTCTCCTTTCTCTTGTTGATAACCAAATCTTCCCTCCAGTTCCTCAATCACCATGTCGGGGTTGGCTTCTGACTTCTCTATCACTTCCTCAAAGGCTGCGGCGAGGTCGTAGGGCAGATTGCCGATGGTGTCGTAGTCTGTGGGGACTTTGATTGTATGGTGCAGGTTGTGATACGTGAATGATATTTCCAAGTCTGTGAATGTCATTGTTTATTCCTCCTTAATTGTAATACTTCTCTATTGCTCTCTTTGCAATCATCACCCTTGCATCTTGCTTTTCTGGGTATCTCTTGCATAGTTGCTTGCTCCAATATGATGGTTTCTTCCACTTGCCATCAAAGCCGAAACAAGAGGTCATTATCTTCATTGCCAGTCTTATCCTCATTTCTTTTCTCCTTTCTTTGGCAAGAGGTCGTCAATGTAGCACCAACGTTCAACCTTTTCCTTATCGCAATAGTAGTCATCCGCATCTTCATCATCCCAATATTTTTCTGCCGTATTCCAATAGCGAACGCCGAAACCCCAAGCGTCTTCTATAAGACATACAACATGAGGATAGACGCTCTCTGCCTCATCACCGTGTGGAATTGGTTCTTCTCTCGCATCATGCCACAAGGATTTCTTGAACTCACCAATTGCCCAGTTTGCACCATCCGTGAAGTCGTCCATTATCTGTCCCTCAATGTCCTTGCTTTCTGTCGGATAAGAAACACCGAATACCTCGTCTCTATAAATGTCTCGCACTTCTTCCAGATGAAGATTGGCTGCTTCCTCTATCTTCTTTTTGTCTATCATAATCATTCTTTAGTTGTCAGATAATCCCATATTGCTTGCCGTTCATTTGCTGACAGTTTATCTATCAGCTCGGTAACGAGGTTTACTTGGTGGTATCTGATGTAGTCAAATACCTCCTTTATGAGGTCTTCCTGCTGTGTCTCTGTCAGATTTATAGCAGCTTCAGCAACTACGTCGAGGTTATCGTTGTAGCGGTCAAACATACTTATGGCTTCCAAGATGAAGTCTTTTCTGTCCTGTGTTTCCAACTGTTCAAAAACCTCTGTGAGGTCTATGTTTACGTTATATGTGCTCATTTGTTTCTCCTTTCTGTAATTCGTTTTGCTTCGATTATACGGTGGTCACAACCTCTGCCATAGAAGAAGGCCAACTTTTGCCAACTCCAGTAAATTGACTGTCTGCTATGCCATATCTTCTTCGCCAGTCTTGTTTTCATATCATTCTTTAGTTTCTCATTAGATGTATGCCGATACACTTATTCTTCATGTGCGGCTGTGACTCGTTGAACTGTGCCACAAGCCGTCGCTCCATGACTTCGGGAAACTCTGCCCTTGTGGGCGTGGGCATGGTGAGGGTGGCTATCTGCTTGTAGCCGCCTTCAAGCGTCAAGACGCACTTGCGTTGGATGAACATTGGTTTCATAATGCTGTCTGTTTGTTTATTGGTTAATAAAGTTCTTGCCTGTGTATTCCTCGCTCTGCACTACATGCAGGCCGTGGCGTTTGGCGGTGGCTTCCATCTGAAGGGAGCGCTGGGTGTCGTCGTCGTAGCCTATCCAGTCGGGATGGTCGTCTATGGCGTAGTAGTCGCGGCGGTGAATCATCAGCCACTTCTGGCCACGCATACGGTTGGTGAGCATCTTCAGTCGGAGCTTGGTCTGCCTTGTCAGCCCGTAGCGTTGGCGCAGCTCTTCCTTGCGGTATAGCTCTTTGCGCTCTATGCTCTTGCGCTTCATGGCGGCGGCATACTTGCGTGGGTTTTTCTCTTTCAAGACGTGCCAGGGATTGAACCCTTCTGCCCATTTGCGCTTCGTTGCTTCGATGCAGGCGGCTGACGGCTTCTTTCCTCGGATGCTGTCGTAGTAGCCGTTGCGCTGGCAGGTCTTCTTAGCGAGCTGAGCTTGCTTGTGGCAGATTATCTTCATGTCCTTCTTCAGCCCCAGTTCTCGGGCGAAGCGGTGGAGCGTGGAGTGGGACAGGCCGAACATCTGCATAAGTTTCGTGTTCAATGTCTTGGGGTATAGGCGGCGGAATATCTCTTCCTGTTCGGGCGATAGCTTCATGCGCACCACGTTGCCCTTTACCGACACGGTGTCTACCTTGTACTTAGGCTCGCCAGTGGGCTTCTTCGGAGTGGATGTGTTTGGCCAACTCATTTTTGGTTTTCGGTTTCTTGGTTCTAAGTATATGTGGCAACTGTTTTCATAAAGTGCCGCTTTACGAATCTGTGCAGCCTGTTTATGCAACGCCGCACTCCCGTAGGGCTTCCT
>CAVKVO010000011.1:0-20459 GCA_963659575.1 Prevotella sp. CAG:1031 | reverse complement strand
CAGAACAGCGATTATTTTTCCTGTAATTTCCATTTTTATTGCTTTTGTTTATGGTTTGTTTGTCTTAGAAATAAGCACTTGCGAAATTACAAAAATAGTTTTAAAGTGTGGAACTTTCCGTTGATATTTTTGCTTCTGCCGCACTTATTTCGTATTTTTGTAGTCTGTACACATGAAGGTGGGTTCTATAAGTAATTTTTTGAACATTACTAAATTTCCACCGTAACAAAAACAAGAAAATACGCCATGAGATTTACAGTATCAAGTACACTGCTTAGCAGCAAGCTCGTTGCCCTTTCAAGGGTTATAAACTCTAAGAATTCGCTTCCGATTCTGGCGGACTTTATATTTGATGTCCGTGGAAACGTGTTGGACCTTACCGCTTCGGACAGCGAAAACACCATGCGCACATCGTTTGTACTGGTGTCAAGCGACGGTGATGTGACCTTTGCTATTGGTAGTCACGACCTGCTTGAAGCAGTGAAGGGATTCTCCGAGCAACCCATATCCATTGACATAAACAAGGAAAGCAACCTTGCCACCATAAGTTACCAGAACGGACAGTTCTCTCTGCCGATAGAAGACGCTGACGAATTTCCCCAGCCACAGGCGTTGAGCGACGACGCAAAGGTGATAAACATTCCCTGCAACATGCTCGCGGACAATATCAACCGTTCGCTTTTCGCCACCGCACAGGACGAACTGCGCCAGGTGATGAATGGCATATACTTCGACTTGACCCCGGAGTGCTTGGTTATCGTGGCAAGTGACGGTCACAAACTGGTGCGCAACAAGCTGCTCACTGTGAAGAGTGACACTCCCACATCGTTTGTACTGCCCAAGAAGCCGGCTACACTGCTGAAGAGTCTTCTTGGCAAGAACGACACCAACGTGTCGATAACGTTTGACGACCGCAGTGCGGAGATTGATTTCGAGGACGGAATACTCTCGTGCCGACTCATTGAGGGACGCTATCCCAACTACAACTCAGTGATTCCGCAGGGCAACCCCAACCAGGTGACTGTTGACCGTCAGGCTCTGCTCAGTGCACTGCGCCGTGTGCAGACATTCGCAAGCGAGTCGAGCAACCTCATCCGTTTCCATTTGGAACCGGGACTGTTGCAGTTGGACGCCGAAGACTTCGACTTCTCAAAGACTGCCACAGAAAAGATGGTGTGCGAATATACAGGTCAGCCGATGAACATCGGTTTCAAGGGAACATCGTTCATCGAGATATTGTCCAACTTCGATTGCTCCGAAGTAATCATCCAGTTGGCCGACCCCAGCCGTGCAGGACTCGTGTTGCCGTCAGAGCAGCCTGAAAACCAGGATGTGCTCATGCTTATGATGCCGATGCTTATTAACTAATAATAGGTGAAGGTGGCATTATGAAACTGAATTTACAGAAACCGCTTGTTGTATTCGACTTGGAGACGACGGGACTTGACATTGTTAAGGACCGCATAATACAGATTTCATACATAAAGGTAAATCCCGACGGAACCGAAGAACGCGGCAACCACATTATAAATCCCGGTCAACCGATACCGGCAGAGGTGTCGCAGCTCACGGGAATAACCGATGCCGACGTGGCAGACAAACCTTCGTTCAAGGATTTGGCGGCAAATCTGAGTGCGACCTTCAAGGGGTGCGACTTTGCAGGATTCAACTCCAACCACTTCGACGTGCCTGTTCTTGCCGAAGAATTTCTCCGTGCCGGAGTGGATTTCGACTTTAGGAAGTGCCGTCTCATAGACGCGCAGACCATATTCCACAAGATGGAGCGTCGCAACCTTGCCGCTGCATACAAGTTCTATTGCGGTCGCGAGATGGAAGACGACTTTGAAGCCCACCGTGCCGACCAGGACACCGAGGCTACCTACCGCGTTCTCATGGGTGAACTCGACAAGTATTCAGCCGAGACAGAGCCGGACCCTAACCGCCAGTTGAAGAACGACATGGACTTCCTCGCCGAGTTTTCACGCCAAAACAACAATGTGGACTTCTCTGGCCGCATAGTTTGGGCTGACGCGAAAGGCGCTGACGGTAAGGTGATGAAGGACAAAAACGGCAACACGGTGCAAGTGGAGGTGTTCAACTTCGGCAAGCACAAGGGCGAACCCGTGGCAAAGGTGCTGCGCTACGACCCCGGATATTTCAGTTGGATGCTTGCCGGCGACTTCACCTACGACACCAAGCAGGTGCTGACACGCATCAGACTCCGTGAAAGCAAACTGTTGAAATCGTAATTATAGGATTCACTATATGACAATGCTAAAGGGCAAGCACATAGTCTTAGGAATAACCGGATCAATAGCAGCCTACAAGGCGTGCCTGATAATCCGGTCGCTGGTGAAGCGCGGCGCAGAGGTACAGGTGGTTATAACCCCTGCCGGCAAGGAATTTATCACTCCCATAACGCTGTCGGCACTGACACAAAAACCGGTGATAAGCGATTTCTTCTCGCAGCGCGACGGCACATGGCACAGTCATGTGGCTCTCGGTCTGTGGGCCGACGCCATGTTGGTGGCTCCATGTACAGCTTCCACGCTTGGCAAGATGGCCAACGGCATTGCCGACAATATGCTTATCACCACCTATCTCTCAATGAAAGCCCCTGTGTTCGTTGCTCCGGCGATGGATTTGGACATGTATTCCCATCCCACAACGCATCAGAACATGGAACGGTTGCTGTCGTTTGGCAACCATATAATAGAACCCCAGAGCGGTTTCCTTGCCAGTGGACTTGAAGGTAAGGGACGCATGGAGGAACCGGAGGCGATAGTGGATGTGCTCGACGCATATTTTTCTGAAAAAGAAGGCGACCTCTGCGGCAAACGGATAATGATTACCGCAGGATCCACCTGTGAGAAGATAGACCCCGTGAGGTTCATCGGCAACTATTCAACCGGCAAGATGGGTTTCGCCCTTGCCGCAGAATGTGCCCACCGTGGGGCAGATGTCACCCTTATTGCCGGTCCGGTAGCGTTGCAGACACCCGACAAACGTATAAAAAGAATAGATGTTGAGAGTTGCGAACAGATGCGTAAGGCCGCTGTTGAAGCCTTTCCGCAGATGGATGCAGCCATATTGTGCGCAGCCGTTGCCGACTTCAAACCCGAAAGTGTGGCGGATCGCAAGATAAAACGTGAGGGCGACGACCTCGTGCTTCGCCTCGTGCCTACGCATGACATTGCTGCGGAACTTGGCCGAATGAAGCGCAACGACCAGCGGCTTGTGGGCTTTGCACTTGAAACAAACGACGAAGAAGCCAACGCTGAGGGCAAACTGGAGCGCAAGAACTTCGACTTCATCGTGCTTAACTCACTGCGCAACGAGGGCACATGTTTCCGTTCCGACCAGAATCAGATAAGCATCATAAGTCGCAGCGGCAAGAAAGACTTCCCGAAGAAGGCCAAGACAGAGGTGGCAAAAGACATTGTGGATGAACTTGGAGCTATCGTTTAACCATACTGCATTATGAATTTGTTGAGAGCAATAGTCTTCGTTCAGATGCTTGTGGTGGCCGTTTGCACATATTCGCAGGAGCTGCAAGCCAAGATAAACATAAACCACGCTAAGGTGGGAACTACCGATGTGGCCGTGTTTGACAACCTGGAACAAACCTTGACCCAGTTTGTCAACGAGCGGCAGTGGACCGACCTGCAGTTTCAGAAGAACGAACGCATAGTGTGCAGCTTCAACATCACCATCAACAAGTATGACAAGACGAGCAACACCTTTGAGTGTTCGGCCTTGATACAGGCCAACCGACCGGTGTACAATGCCCAATACACGAGTGTTCTTTACAACAACCGCGACGTGGATTTCAACTTCGTGTTCGCCCAATTCGACCAACTTAATTTCAACGAAGAGACTGTCGACAACCAGTTGACGGCCCTCTTTGCCTATTACGCCTACCTTATTATCGGACTCGACCTTGACAGTTTCGCTCCCATGGGCGGCACAGACATACTGCAACGGTGTCTGAACCTTGTGAACAACGCCCAGAATCTGGACTTCACGGGATGGAAAGCGTTTGAGAACAGCAAGAACCGTTTCGCGATAATCAACGACTATCTCGACGAAGCCATGAAACCTTTCCGTCAACTTCAGTACGACTACTACCGTCAGGGACTTGACGAGATGGTCAACAATGTGGAGCGCGGACGCACCAATGTGACCACCGCACTGCAGAACGACCTGAAGAAAGCCCATGAAGACAAACCGTTGAGTCTGCTGCCACAGATATGGACAGACTACAAGCGCGACGAACTGGCCAATATATATAAAGGTAAAGGAACGCAAAAGGAAAAGGAATCGGTGTATGACCTCCTTTCCGGCATCAATGCGTCGCAGAGTAACGCATGGAACAAAATCAAGGAATGACCAATGCTAAAGCAACTTTACATAAGCAACTTCACTCTTATTGACACACTCGACATCAAGTTCAATCCCGGTTTTTCGGTGATAACGGGTGAAACGGGTGCCGGTAAGAGTATCATTCTTGGAGCTATCGGACTGCTGCTCGGTCAGCGAGCCGACACGAAAGCCATAAAGACGGGTAGTTCCAAGTGTGTCATCGAAGCCCATTTCGACCTGTCCCGATACGGACTGAAGTACTTCTTCGACAACAACGACATTGAATACGACGACACCGACTGCATCATACGTCGCGAACTTGCCGCTTCGGGCAAGAGCCGTGCGTTCATCAACGACACGCCGGTGGCTTTGGCCCTGCTCAAGGAACTGGGTGAGAAACTTATCGACGTACACAGTCAGCATCAGAATCTGCTCATCGGCAAACAGGACTTTCAGCTTGACGTTGTAGACATCATTGCTGGCAACGCAAAGAGCAAGGCCGTTTACGCATCCTCTTACGCCAAATATCAAGACCTCAACCGCAAACTTGCTGAACTCAAGGCGGCCATTGAGCGCGACAGGGCCA
This sequence comes from Prevotella sp. CAG:1031, assembly GCA_963659575.1. Classification (GTDB taxonomy): domain Bacteria; phylum Bacteroidota; class Bacteroidia; order Bacteroidales; family Bacteroidaceae; genus Prevotella. Next base: position 15,511 of record CAVKVO010000011.1, on the reverse strand, counting down.
ATGCCGACTTCCTTCAATTCCAGTTTGACGAGCTTTCCAACGCCAATCTTGCCGACGGTGAGCAAGAGGAACTGGAGCGCAAGTCCGACGCGATGAGCCATGCCGAAGACATAAAGCGAGCCTTTTATGAAGCCGACAATGTGCTGTCAGCCGAAGGAACAGGAGTGGTGGAGAGTCTGAAATCGGCCTCCAGTGCACTGCACAGCATAGGCAAGGTGTTGCCTTCTGCCGAAGAGATGGCAGGAAGGATGGACAGTTGCTACATAGAACTGAAAGACATTTCGGGCGAAATTGGTTCGTGTCTTGAAGACATCGATTTCAATCCTGCCGAACTCGACAGTATTAACGCCCGTCTCGACATCATTTACGGCTTGCAGAAAAAATATCATTGCGACACCGTGGCGGAACTCATCGCCCGTCGGGATGAACTTGGAAACCAACTGTCGCACATAGAAAACAGCGACGAAGAGTTGGAGGCTATGCAGGCTGAACTTGAAACGGTGCGGAAAGAGTGCCAAAAACAGGCTGAGGCATTGAGCGCAAGCAGACAAAAGGCAGCAAAAACGGTTGAGAAATCAATGCTCACACAGCTCCGTACACTCGGTATGCCCAACGTTCGTTTTGAGGTTGCCATTGAGCAAGGCGACCTTACGCCGTCGGGCTTCGACCGTGTGGCGTTCCTCTTTAGTGCCAACACGAGCACCGCACTGCAACCGGTGGAGCATGTGGCTTCGGGAGGTGAAGTGGCGAGAGTGATGCTTTCGCTCAAGGCGATGATAAGTGGCGCAATCAAGTTGCCAACCATAATCTTCGACGAGATAGACACTGGTGTCAGCGGAAAGATAGCGGAGCAGATGGCTCAGATAATGCAACAGATGGGAAAAGCAGACCGCCAGGTGATTTGTATAACCCACTTGCCGCAGATAGCCGCGCTCGGTACAACCCACTATAAAGTGTACAAGACAGAAACTCCCGAAGGCACTACCAGTCGTATGCAGCTGCTTAGCGACGACGAACGAGTGAGGGAGATAGCCCAAATGCTTAGTGGCAGCGATGTGACTGAGGCAGCCATAAGCAATGCAAAAGAACTGTTGAAGAAATGAAGAAACAAATACTTCTTGTCATAATAGGTGCGGTGCTGGCGTCAACACCGCTGTTCGGACAGCAGCCCAAGTGGGCTAAGAAGGTGTCCAAGGCCGTGTTCACACTGAAAAGTTTCGGCACCGACGGAACGCTGATAGGCAGTTCCAACGGCTTCTTCGTGGGAACTGACGGTGAGGCCGTTGGTTGTTTCGCCCCATTCCGCGGTGCTTCGCGTGCAGTGACCACCGATGCCAAGGGCAAGGAACGCCCTGTGGGCAGTATCATAGGTGGCGACGAGATGTACGACGTGGCCAAGTTCAAGGTAGCCACTGCCGGTGACGCCGCTCTTGCGGTGGCCTCTTCCGCTCCGGTTGCGGGCGAGAAAGTGTGGCTGATAGCACAGGGCAAGACAAAAAGTCTGGAGGAAATCGCCGGTGAAGTGGTGAGGATAGAGACCGTGAGGGACAGCAATGCCTACTATACCCTTCGACTTAAAGCTCCCGTTGATGCAGCCGGAGCACCGATACTCAATGCCAACGGTGAGGTCATAGCACTGCTTCAGCGTCCGGCAAACGCCACTGACACGCTGAATTACGCCGCTGGAATCCAGCTCGCTACACGAATGAGAGCCACTGGATTGAGCATCAACGACCGTGCTTTGAGGCAGACGAGGGTGAAGAAAGCGTTGCCCACGGAACTGAACCAGGCCACACTGACCATGTATATTGCCGCGCAGACTCTCGATTCTGCCGACTATGCCACGCTTGTGAGCGACTTTATCACGATGTATCCCAAGGCTTCTGACGGCTATATCTACCGTGCGCAGATGGAAACCGGAGCGGACAAGTTCGCCGAGGCTGCCGCCGATATGGAAAAAGCCATCAGTTTGTCCGACAAGAAAGATGTGGCGCACAATGAATACGCCAAACTGATATACCAGAAAGAGGTGTTCAAGAGCGACAAACCCTATGCTGGATGGAGTCTTGACAAGGCTGCCGATGAGGCCGACAAGGCCTATGAGGCCAGTCCGATGCCGGTGTACAGGGAACTGAAAGCCCGCATACGTTTCGCCCAAAAGCATTATGACGAGGCTTACGAACTGTTTACCGAACTGACAAAAACAAATCTGCGCAGTGCCGATTTGTTCTACAGTGCGTCACGATGCAAGGAACTGCTTGGCGATACCGCAGCTATGGTCAACTTGCTCGACAGTGCCGTCAACACCTTTAACAAGCCTTACCTGAAAGCGGCTGCGCCATATATTCTTGCGAGGGCAAGGGCACTGATGAAGACAGGAAAATATCGTGCTGCTGTGCTTGACTACAACGAATACGAAAAGCTGTTGCCGACCGAAGTGAGCGATGGTTTCTACTATGAGCGCGAGCAGGCCGAACTGTCGGGAAACCTGTTTCAGCAGGCCATCGACGACCTCGACAAGGCTATAAGCATCAATCCCAAAACCGCGATTTACTATGCCGAGAAAGCAATGGTGGAGGTTAGGGTAGGGCTGTTCGACAAAGCCGAAACCACAGCGCGCGAGTGCATAGCCATAGACGGACAGTTGAGCGACGGCTACCTGTTTCTCGGTCTTGCCCAATGTCTGAAAGGCGACAAGGCCAAAGGCTCAGAAAACCTTCGCAAGGCCAAGGAACTCGGCAACGCACAGGCCGACGGACTGATAGAGAAGTATGGTGAGAGCACAGGCAAATAGAAATGCGACTGTCTGTATTGCATTTCAAAGAAGGCACATTTCCAATGACTTGCAGAACCTTTCTCGATTAATAATGTTAACTTTGCAACGACCTTTTATATAGAATTTTATTATGCCGGAAATATCTGACCGCGGCATTGAGATGCCGGAGTCGCCCATTAGGAAACTTGCACCGCTGGCTGCGGCAGCAAAGAAGAGGGGCGTGAAGATTTATCACCTCAACATAGGACAGCCGGATCTGCCCACACCCCAAGTGGGTCTTGACGCATTGAAGCACATAGACCGCACAATCCTTGAGTATTCACCGTCGCAGGGCTATCTGAGCTATCGCGAAAAGCTCACCCACTATTATGCCAAGTATGACATAAACGTGGATGCCGACGACATCATAATAACCTCCGGCGGAAGTGAAGCCGTGCTTTTCGCCTTCATGTCATGCCTTAATCCCGGCGACGAGATCATCGTTCCCGAACCTGCTTACGCCAACTATATGGCCTTTGCCATATCGGCTGGCGCAAAGATACGCACGATTGCCACCACGATTGAGGAGGGTTTCTCACTTCCGAAGGTAGAGAAGTTTGAGGAACTCATCAACGACCGCACCCGTGCCATAATGATTTGCAACCCAAACAATCCCACAGGTTATCTGTATACGCGCAGGGAGATGAACCAGATACGCGATTTGGTGAAGAAGTACGACCTCTATCTCTTTTCCGATGAGGTTTATCGCGAGTATATCTATACCGGTTCGCCCTACATAAGTGCCTGCCATCTGGAGGGAATAGAGCAAAACGTGATACTGATAGACTCCGTTTCCAAGCGTTATTCGGAGTGCGGAATAAGAATCGGAGCACTGATAACCAAGAACAAAGAGGTGCGCAAGGCCGTGATGAAGTTCTGTCAGGCTCGCTTGTCGCCCCCTCTCATAGGTCAGATTGTTGCTGAAGCATCGCTCGATGCACCGGAAGAATACTACCGCGACGTGTATGACGAGTATGTGGAGCGGCGCAAATGTCTCATAGACGGACTGAACCGCATACCCGGAGTGTATTCGCCGATACCTATGGGAGCGTTCTATACTGTGGCGAAGCTGCCCGTTGACGACAGCGAGGAGTTCTGCCGTTGGTGCCTGTCGGAGTTCAATTACGAGGGCGAAACGGTGATGATGGCTCCGGCAGCCGGGTTCTACACCACACCGGGAGCCGGAAAGAACCAGGTGCGCATAGCCTACGTGTTGAACAAGGAAGACCTTACGCGTGCTCTTGAGGTGCTCCGAAAGGCGTTGGAGGCTTATCCCGGACGTGTAGACAGCAACGATTAGGCTTTTCCTTTTTTGTTTCTCAACATGAACTTCCCCTTATTTATAGCGAAAAGGATATTCAGTGACAAGGGCGGCCGCCAGAAGGTGAGTCGCCCTGCCATACGCATAGCCACGATGGGAGTTGCCATCGGCCTTGCCGTGATGATTGTCACCGTGTCGGTGATAGTTGGTTTCAAACACACGATACGCGACAAGGTCATTGGCTTCGGCAGTCACATTCAGGTGACCAACTTCCTTTCCATGCAGAGCGTAGACTCAAACCCCATTTGCGTCAACGACAGCATGATGCGTGTGCTTGGCAAGGTGGAAGGTGTGGCTCATGTTGAGAGGTTCGCCATCACTCATGGCATATTGAAAACCGACTCCGACTTCATAGGCATCGCATTCAAGGGCGTAGGTCCTGAGTACAATCTCGATTTCCTGCGTGCCAACATGGTGGAAGGAAGCCTGCCGAAGTTCAGCGATACGAGCAGTAGTCAAAAGCTTGTGCTCTCAAAGATGACGGCCGATAAGTTGAGGCTCAAGGCCGGCGACAAGGTGTTTGCCTACTTCATCACCGGCGACAATGTGAGGGCAAGGCGCTTTACCGTGAGCGGTGTCTACCAAACCAATATGACCCAGTTTGACGAGGCAATATGTTTTACCGACCTTTACACGGCAGTGAAACTAAACGGTTGGAACTCCGACCAGTGCTCCGGAGCGGAACTCCTTGTCAGCGATTTCGACAAGTTGGAAGGCGTTGCATCGCAGGTGGTGGCCAAGGTAAACCGCACTTCCGACAAGTATGGCGACACCTATTCCTCTCAAACCGTCTATGAGGCTTATCCTCAGATATTCTCTTGGCTCAGTCTCCTTGACATAAACGTTTGGATAATCTTGGCCCTGATGATGTGTGTGGCAGGATTCACGATGATTTCCGGACTGCTTATCATCATTTTGGAGCGCACCCAAATGATAGGAGTGCTCAAGGCATTGGGCGCAAGCAACACATCTGTGCGCCGCACATTCCTCTGGTTTGCCGTTTTCATCATCGGTCGCGGAATTCTTTGGGGTGACATCGTTGGCATAGGACTTGTTGTTTTGCAACAGCAAACCGGTTTTGTTCATCTCGATCCCGCCAGCTATTACGTCAGCACCGCACCGGTTGAACTCCATATCCCCTTCATCATTCTGCTCAACGTTGCGTCACTTCTCATAAGTGTGTTCGTTCTGATAGCCCCAAGCTATCTCGTCACCCGCATACGTCCAGCCAAATCTATGCGCTACGAGTAACAAAGGACATTACTAAGTGACGGTTAACCGTCACTAAAAGGGGCGCAATGCAAGGTTGAAAGACCCGGCATTGCGCCCCTTTTAGTGATTGTGTTTATTCTATTTTGCAGATGTGCTCTTCACAAATTTCTTGCCGTTGCGGATATATACACCTGGGGCAGATGCCTTTTCGGTCTTTATACCTCCAAGAGTATATGTGTCGCCATTGCCTGTACCGGTCAGCACTTCCTTTATGCCGCTTGGGTTACCTGTCGATACAATATTGGAAGCTTCAGATTCGCCACGGTCATAAACCACGGTGACATAGTATGTGTCTGAACCCGTAGCATTGCCGTCAGTGTACTCTGGCGTAACGAGAGGTTGGGCGTTGAGTTTTTTACCGTTGCGGTAGACATTGTAACCCACAAACACCACATCGAGCGGTTTTGGTGCCGTCTCATAGGTGATGTCGTCGAGCATGAAGGCAAACCGTAGGTCAGACACGCACCGTATGGCAAAATGCTTTGTGCCTTCGGGAAGGTCTACACTGAATTTAGTCCATTTTATGGGCGCCGTGGTCTCGTCCATCACACGGGTCATTTCGTAAGTCTCGGTGCCGTCCTCCGACGCATACACTTCAAACTGTTCCAGTCCATACTGGTTGGTTACGCTTTTGGCATAGAAGCTTATGGTCTGTGCCTTTCCCGACAGTTCGGGCGAAATGAGCCAGTCGTCGTTGGCACCATCCTCGGCCGCGAAGTCGATGAGATACTGACTGCCGCTGTGGGCGTTGAATATCTCGGAGAGTCCGCTGCCTGTGGTTGCCACCATACTTGGGTTGAACACCTGATAAGCCATAGGCATATACATGTTCGGATAGCTTGTGCCTTGTATGCAGCACACGTAATAGCCGTCTTCATCGCGTAGAGTCCAGTCGCCCATGTCGGTAAGTGTGAATGGTTCATACGACTCAAAGTCCTCTGTGACAACGCGTGCTGCGGAACCGCTCAAGTCGGGTTGCGTCCATGTGAGCGTGTTAATACCGCCATTGGAGCTTACAGTCAAGTCGCTTACGGCAGGCATTTCGGGCTTTATCATCTTCACCGTGATAGTGTCGGTGCGGTTGTCTGCCGTATTCTCGTCGGCAGCATAGTCGATGACAGCATAAAGAAGGTTGTCGGCAGAATCGGCAGACTGCGGAACATAGCTCACCGTTACGGTGTCTGAAGCTCCGGCGGCCAAAGCCTTTCCGTTGGCGGTGTCAATGAGTCGGTGGCCGTTGTATAGAGCCACAGTGTAGTCGGTAGCGGCCACGTCTTGCGTACCGTTGTTGGTGATGCCCACGCAGATGTGAGCTACAGACTTGCCCAGTTCCACCTTGTCTGCGTCGGTTTCTATGGAAGTGGCGGTCAGGTCATGATCTTTCTTGTCGCGCACTATCACGTTGTCGAACAGCACCGATGAGTAAGAGTCGTTGGCATACGCCTTGAAACCGATGAGAATGTGCTTGGCGTTCCTGTAGTCGGTGAGCGGCAGTTCCACCTTGCTCCATTCGCCTGCGGTGTGCTTACTGAAGTCAACGGTGTGAATCGTTTGGTAAGCCACGCCGTAGTCGGTGGTTATACGTACCTCCAGTTCGTTCTTTGTTGAGGAACTTGCGGTCCAGAACGAGAGCACAGGATTGTCAACACCGCCCATGGCTATCATGCCGGTGGAGAGCATTGAGCAGTCGCCATAACTACCAGTGAACACGGGACAGCCGAGAGTACCTGCACCGTCGCTTTTGGTCATGTCCCATGCCGACTCACCTGATGTTTCGTCGGTGAACCACATGTTGTAGTTCATCATGCCGTTTGTAAACTGTTCATCGAAAGGAAGAGCGTAGTCGTCGCCCACCATCAGATAGTTTGATTCGGCACGAGGACTGTAGCCTGCCGCATTGTGTCCATAAAGTCCATAGCCAAGCAGTTCCTGATCGCCGGCGGTCAGCGTCACGGGTATGTCATAAGAAGTGGCGGTGAGTTCCTGTGCCACAATCTCGTCGTACAAACCTTCTGTGATGATGTAGCTCACTTTCGACGGGTCAATGTAGCCTCCGTTGCTGCCTTCTGTGGGAGCAGTCCATGTCAGATGCGCATTGCCGTCAGCGTATGTAAGGGTTACGTTTGTGGCCATGCCGGGTTTGTCCACGCCTACGTATACAGACACGGCGGCCTCGTTTCCAGCGTTGCCCTCACTGTCGTAGCACACCAGTTTGTAGCTGTTGGTGCCTTGTGCGGCACTGTTGTCCACCCAGCTTACAGCCTCGCCGGGTTGTTTGCCGTCAATTGTGGCGATGAGGCTGCCGCTGCGGTAAATCTCCGTCTTCCCGATAGCGGCAAGTGGATTGCCCAGTACGTCCATTGTCGGCAGTGTGAAGGTGAGCGTAGCCTTCAGTTCTCCGTTGTCTGCCGCCACTGCCTTTAGGCTTTGAACAGAGTCAGGTGCCGTAAACGCCGGACCTTCGGTCACGCCAAACGACGAGAACATAAGCGTGTGGTTGCCGGGCTCGCTCGTGGCGTGTATGCCGAAGTTGTAGTTGCCTGATTCATCTACCTTCACCCTTACCGACTTCTCCACATACTTGTCGTTGACATATACATAACGCACAGTGTCGTTTGTCACGACAGGCTGTGTGAGAACTTTAGCCTCGTTGCCGTTGCCCATCATTATATCGTAGGTTTCAGGGTAGAACATACCGTTGGAGGCCGACAGAGTGTAGACCACATTGTAGAATTTTCCAGTCTGCAGTCGGAACGCAGGTGTGATGAGCCAGTCGTCAGCTGCACAACTGTCGCTGCCAGTATATTTGGCACCTCCCAACCATTGCCATGTGACATTGTCCTTGTTGGCGTCTTCCACGGTGCATACTCCATAGTCGACAACGTTCCACAGGTCTATTGTTGCAGGCACATCGTAGGTGTTGCCAAACGTCACTGCGTTGGAATATGCCATCTCTCCACGTTCTCCCATATAGTAAGGTGTCACGTAATAGCTTACGTTGCTCACCCCATTGTCGTCTATGGTTTCGCTGAAGTCGGTTTTTGTGTAGTCGGTAGCCACACAGACATTGCCCGGCATACGGAGCACCGTATAGGTTAGCTTTGCGGAATCTATATATCCACCGTTCTGTCCTTTTGTGGGAGCATCCCATGTAAGGTAGGCCACGCCACTCTTGTTTACGAGCTTCACATTGGCAGGTGCTTCGGGCTTGTCCACGCCTATCCATCTTTCAGCAATAGTCTGCAAACTCTCACCAGCGTCATTTGCCACAGAAACCTTAACGGTGTACCATCCGGCTTCGGGCACACTGACATCGACAGCACAGTCAGCGTCGGGTTGCGCCTCCAAGGTTTTCACTTCTGCATTGACACGTACCTTCACCGTAAGCGTTCCGGTCAGTGCGTTGCCGTCCACAGATGTAGCAGGAGTATGGAACGATACCTTTCCATTGAGTTCGTTGCCTTCAAAGTCAAGGCTCAACTGAGTCACCTCGGCAGGAGCACCATCGTCGGCCTTGTCCACCACATAAGCACCGACTATCTCCTCACCTCCGTCAAAGTCGGCAAGCTTTGTAGCCTCACCAGTTGTGAGGTTCACTTCATAGAGCGCGGAGAATCCGTCTGACTCCATGCCGCACCAGTACATCTTTCCTGTCTTTTGGTCAATGGTGGCACATTGAATGTACTTCGGCACGATGCCAGTGTGACCTATTTGTTTTTCCACGATGCCCGTCTTGGGGTTGATGGTTTCCAGCAGGCCGTTTTCGTTGATGGCATATATCGTTCCGTCAGCTGCCGCTGCAAGGGCGTAGAGCCGTTCATCCATCTGCCACACTGCGGTGGTGCGGGCGGTGTGTGGGTCAAACGATCCCCACTCAATCTCGCTCATGTCATCGTTGTAAAACTGTCCGTAAATGGTGTTTGTCGAGGCATCGTAGGTCATTACTGTAGCGGAGGCGGTGCAACTGATGTCGCGACTGTCTGTTAGAGTCCAGTTGGAACAGTCGAACACACGTTGCAGGGTTCTTGTTTCCAGCAATCCCGCACGCAGCGAATTGACATACATTTTTCCGTTGGCATAGACGGCGCATCCCGACGCTTCGTAGTCGTTTCGGTCGTCGAGAGTGGTGAAGGTTATGTCGCTGCCCACATCAAATGTCGCCGCCATTCCCTCATATCCGTCATACACAATGCCGTTGATGGTGACGGTTCGTCCGTCTGCTGTACGTTGACGCATGATGGGTTTTATGCGAAGACGTGGTGCAGTGCTGTGGAACGGTCGCAGTGGTTTGAGATTTTCAAACCTCTGCTGTGCGGCACTGGAAGAAAGATTGCCGGCAGAGTTCAACTCCGGGTTGCGGAACAGGCGCGGCTGGGCGACTGCGGTTGATGTCTCCAGAACGAACATCAATGCTAAAGCTGACACTATCGCCATACACCTTCGGCAGGTGTGGCGCACGGTGTCGGCTACATTCAAGTGAATCATTGTTTTTCTCATACGCATATTGATTAGTTGTCTCGTTTCTGCATCTTCAAAAAATAACATGATGCGATTTTGATACGGAATCGCCCTTTTTCGACTACAAAGGTGCAAAAAGCATCTAAAAGTATGGCAAAAGCGACATTTTGCTATGTTCAAATTTATAAATTCAGCCATAAAACATGCTTTTGCATGAAAAGAACTAACTTTGCAGAAACTATCCACTTCTCGATGAAACACTCCGTATACCTATTCATAATCATCATTCTCCTCTCTGCTTGCAATGGCAAAAGGTGGCGTGACGGAGAACGGTTGATGAACCGCGGCAAGGCGTTTATGCTCAACGGACAACGTGACAGTGCCTTTGTCTGTTTCTCGCTCGTTGCCGACCATTATAACGATAATCTGTGCGACAGCGACAACCGTATGGTGGCGTTTGCACTCAACAACTGTGGCTATATCAGTCTGTTTTTCCAATCCGACTATTCTCGGTCATATTCATATCTGGTGAAGGCCAAGGATTTCTGCAAACGCCATAATGTGTCGTCTGCCATGCCCGTCGTAATGCAAAACTTAGGTAACCTCTATCTGGCGTATGGTTCGCAGACAGGCGAAGAAAAGAATCTCGCAATAGCTGCCGACTACTATCGACAGTCTGTTGACGCTGCGGCAAAAGTACATGACTGGGATATAATGCTCAGTAGTTATATCAACATGACGGAACTTTGCTGGAGAAGGAACAGCGACTGCGACACACCGCCTCTCCAAGTACGCCTGCCGATGGACAGTGTACCCGACAGTGAAGTGAAACACTATGTGCAACTGATGAATCAATCTGCGGAGTGCGCACGAAAGGGGAAATACCTGCAAGCGGTACAACTCTTGCGCGAACAACTCTCCACCGTAAGTCATCTTGACAATGCCGAACAATACCATTATACCACATACTTCCTTATGGCCTCACAGTTTCGCCGACAGGGACAGGATGATTCTGCCATTGCCTGCCTTTCTGACGCTTTGGCTGTGGCGCGCAAACACAGAAGCATAGAAACCCAAACCAATGTGTACAAGGAGTTGGAAAAGATTTATCGTGAAAAAAGGAATACTGACTCTGCCACGGCGTGCCATTACAAATACCTGGACTGCAAGGATTCACTGCTCTACAAGAGCCATTTGGCAAGCGTCAATGAGATGCATCTTGGTCACGAGGTGGAATTGGCAAGCAAGAAGATAGAGGAGATAAGCACACAACGTCGCATACAGACAATAATGATGGTTGCCGTGGCGGTGATAGCGGTGGTTACACTCAGTCTTCTATACATTATATATAAGCGCAACCGCACGCTCCAAGAGCGCAACCGTACACTATATGAACGCAATGTTGAACTGCTAAAGCGTGAAGAGGAACTGCGGACTTCGCGGACACGCAGGACTACTGATGAAAAGACGGAACAGCAGTCATGCGACACTATGTCAAATGATGACAAGCAGACCTTGTTGCGGCAGAGAATACAAGCCGTACTTGATGACGTGCCGACAATAACGGAAGACACCTTTAGTCTTTCAAAACTGGCAGAAAAGGTCGGCTCAAACACCACTTACGTTTCGCATGCCGTCAACGATGTATATGGCAAAAACCTAAGCATGGTGTTGAGCGAATTGCGCATAAAGGAAGCTTGCCGCAGAATAAACGACCCTGGAAAATACGGTCAATACACGCTCGAAACAATATCAACAAGTGTGGGTTTCAAGAGCCGTTCCACCTTCTTGACGGCATTCAAACGGGTCACGGGTCTACTTCCATCCGAATATCTGAAGATTGCCAAGGCGAAAAATAGCCAAAGTGAAAAGAGACTGGATGAAGACGAAACGTAAGCAAGAAGGCTTTGCCCTGACTTTTGGAGACTTTATGTCACTTTTAGCCTTGACTTTTGGATAAAATCAGAGGTTTTTAGCCCTGACTTTTGGATAAAGGTTGTATCTTTGCACTGAAAGTCAGGCAATTAATCAAATTATGGCATATTATAGCAGAAATATAGACAAAAGGTTGCTGGAATGGAAGGATTCTCCAAGAAGGAAGCCTCTGCTTATCAGGGGTGCAAGACAGGTGGGCAAATCCACGGCAGTCAGACAATTGGGGAAGAACTTCAAGTATTTTGTTGAGGTGAATCTCGAACGTCAACCTACCATACGTCAACTTTTCACCAAAGATATAGATGTAAGGCGAACCTGTGAGGGGATAAGTGCAACGCTCGGCATCCCCGTCATTGCTGGTGAAACACTGTTGTTTCTTGACGAAATCCAGGTGAGCCAAGAAGCCATAATGTCCTTGCGCTACTTCAAGGAGGACTATCCTGAACTGCATGTGATTGCCGCCGGTTCCTTGCTGGAATTCGCTTTGGAAGAATTGCCTTCCTTTGGGGTAGGACGAATCCGTTCTTTGTATATGTATCCTTTCTCCTTCGACGAATTTCTTCGTGCTCAGGGACTGGACACAACGGTGGACTACAAGCACAGAGCGTCGGCTGCCGAACCGTTGCCAGAGGCTGTGCACAACAAGTTGGTGGAGCAACTGAAGACTTTTTATCTTGTAGGTGGAATGCCCGCGGCAGTTACGGAATGGGTAGAAAGCAAAAGCTATTTGGAGTGCTCACACATTCACAATGACATCCTGGATACTTACCAAGACGACTTTGCCAAGTATAAAAGTCGCGTGTCTCCGGTGTTGTTGCGCAAGGTTTTACGTTCTGTAGCCTTGCAAGCAGGAGGAAAATTCGTTTGCCGCCAAGTAGCTGACGACATACATTCTTCCGTCATCAAGGATGCGTTACATTTGCTATCCCTTGCAGGACTTGTCAAACCTGTTATTCATACTGATGGAAACGGTGTGCCGTTAGGGGCGGAAGCGAACAATAGTTTTGTGAAGTATCTCTTTATGGACACGGGGTTGATGCAAACCATGCTTGATATCCCTGCGTCAAACATTCTTCTCGCTTCCGATGTTGACTTTGTAAACAAGGGAGCCTTCTCGGAGATGTTTGCCGGTCTTGAATTGATGAAAAACCATGATTGTTTCACCAAGGCCGACCTGTATTATTGGCAAAACATGGCTCGTGGGGCGAATGCAGAAATAGACTACCTCATCGTGAAGGACGGAAAAATTGTACCCGTTGAGGTGAAGGCCAACGCCAAAGGCAGCATGCAAAGCCTATGGTTGTTCATGCGAAAGAAAAAGCTCCATGATGCCATCCGTACTTCCTTGGAAAACTTCGGGGAGTTTGACCATACCGACACGGAAGACGGAAATGAGGTGAGGCATGTGATCATTGTGCCGCTTTATGCGCTGAGCAAGTTGTAAGAATCCTATAATATCCATAACCAAATGAAACCATCAGAACGAATACAACAGGCGTTGAGCCTTGTGGTTTGTCTGCTCATCGTCTCTTCACTTGCCATTGTCAAGCACGGCAAGTTGTTAGGCTACGACTTCAAGCAAGAGCAAACCACCAAACAGATTGCAAACAACGACACCTTGCGCAGTGGCGAAGACGGAACGGTAGTAATCAACACGTCGGCACTGGCGCACGACATAAAGGGATATGCCGGCAAGGTGCCGCTTGAGATAACCCTCAAAGACGGTGTGGTAGTGAGCGTGAAGGCTCTGGACAACGCCGAGACGAAGGACTTTTTTGACAATGCGTCCGCCCTGCTCAACAAATGGAACGGCAAGACGATAGACGAGGCTGTCAAGATGGAAGTGGACGCCGTTTCGGGAGCTACGTTCTCATCCAACGCCATCATTGGCAATATGCACCGCGGATTGCAATACGCCAAAGCGAACTTAGGCGATTCCGATTCTGACCAAGACGCGGAACTTTCTGCAGAGAGTGGCATTATGAATGTCCTTTCGTTGAAAGGCATCGCTGGACTTCTGGTTGTGCTCATGGCGGCTATCCTGCCTCTTTTCATCAAGAACAGATGGTACAACAGATGCCAGTTGGCGCTGAATGTGGTGGTACTCGGATTATGGTGCGGCACATTCCTTTCCTACACATCGCTGCTTGGTTATGTCTCTCATGGCATTAACGTGCTTGCCATGATAGTGCCCGTCGTCATGTTGGTCACCGCTTTTGTCTATCCTCTGTTTGGCAAGAAGTCGTATTATTGCACCCACGTGTGTCCCTTTGGCTCACTCCAGCAACTTGCGGGAACGTGTGTGAAGCGCAAAATGAAGTTGTCGCCAAGGACATTGAAGCGATTGGACACGTTTCGCCAATGTCTATGGGCAGTGCTGATGTTGTGCATCTGGGGAGGAGTGTGGAGCGATTGGACCGACTTTGAACCCTTCTCCGCGTTTATCTTCCAGTCGGCCTCTTGGATAGTCATTGCCATTGCCGCGGTATTCATCGTCCTGTCCTTTGTGGTGACACGGCCTTATTGCCGGTTTGTGTGCCCCATGGGAACGCTATTGAAATTGTCTCAAACATCAAAATAATAAGTATGAAAGCATCAAAACTATTGAATGTCGTGTTGGCTGTAGCCCTCGTCATAGTGTCAATCAGACTGGTTATGGTCAGCAATGCGGCCAAAAACGGCTCTTGCGAATCAACAGAACAAACACAGGAAGCAGAGGAGAAGTCAACTGGGGGCAATGACTTTAAGGAGTTTGACGTAACAAAGGACTTCCCCGGCAATCCTTTCACCTACTTCAAGGGCAAGGGACTGTTGCTTGCTGCTGGCGACAAGTCTGACTTCAACGAGATGACAGTGGGCTGGGGAGCACTTGGAAACATCTGGGAAGACGACCTTTCCACCATAACCGTTTATGTTTCCAAGAGTCGTCACACCTTTGGCTATATGGAGAAAACCAAGTATTTCACCGTAATGGAGTTTGACGAAGCGCACAAGGATATACCACAATACATGGGTACCCACAGCGGTCGCGACGGCAACAAAGCGAAGGCTTTGGGTCTGCACACACGGTTTACCGAGCATGGTACTCCATACTTTGAGGAAGCCAAGACCGTTTTCGAGTGCGAGATGATCTACCACGCACCTTTCGACCCCAAAGGCTTTGGCGACATTCCCCAAAAGTTCTATTCCACTTACACCTCTGGCATACATTCCATGTACATGGGAAAGATTGTGAAAGCCATGAGGAAATGAAGAAAATAAGCATTACCAAAATAAAAAACTTGAGCAATTATGACACATGGACATGAAGTACTCCACATGATGGAGGGTAACAGTTATGCGACAAAGCAACAACTCATTGACGCAATCATCGAGCGTTTCGGAGCAGACGAACGGTTCTACACTTGCTCCGCAGAAGGCATGACCGCAGCGGAACTGGTGGACTTCCTTGAAGCTCGCGGAAAGTTTATGCCAGCAACGGGCGACGATGATTTCACGGTAGATATCACCAAGGTCTGCAATCACTAAGTGACGGTTCAAAAAATAACTTAGTAATGTTCAAAAAAACAAGTTATTTTTTGAACATTACGGTTATTCTTGTTTTTGTGTCCTTATCTGTCGTGGCGACATTCCCAGTTCTCTCCGCACATACTTTCCGAAGAACGAGATGTTGTTGAAACCTATCTCGGTGGCTATTTCCTTTATGCTGC
>CAVKVO010000010.1:0-20634 GCA_963659575.1 Prevotella sp. CAG:1031 | reverse complement strand
GGTCGTAATGCTCGCATTACTCCCTCGCTCGCTGACGATATGCCCTTGAAAATAGTCTCAAAATCCAGCAAAGTTAATTTATAGAACCCACCTATAGATATTCAATATCAAGATGAAAAAAACGGTATTTGCATTAAGCATGGCTCTTAGCTGCCTCGCTGCTCACGCCCAGTTCGTGGACGTACTTGAGTTCGGCGACGATGAGAGCGAGGCTCAGCATGGCCTTGTGTCGTTCCGCCCCGACTATACCAAAGTGGTAACGGGTAAGAACGGCGAGACGGCTCGCACCTTCCTGCCTGACGAGGGGAACCCCTACAGCGGTGAATATACCGGTGTGTATGGCGGTGAGTGCAACCTGGTGATGCGTGTTGATGGCACACAGCAAAACTATATCACCGTTAAGGCTTCGGGCGATGACGGCAGCATAGAATACATCAGTTTAGAGGTCAATGGCAAGGAAGTTGGCAACCGCTACCATGGTCCTACTGACGTATTCTTCGGTGACTTCCGCACTCCGGCACCAGGCGCGTTCTTCTTCCGCACGATGCCGCTGCCGCGAAGTCTTACCGATGGCAAGACACTCATTCATATCCGTCTGCGCTCGCGAGGTCGCATCTGGGGCTATGCGCCCAAGGGGCAGTATGCCAAGTTCCAGTATGCCATGGATGAGCAGACACAACCATTCTATAAGCTCTATACGCACACTGCTGACCAGTTTGCCAACTTCGATGACGAAGCCACTGGCAGCAGCCGCACGAGCTATGCCGATGCTCCGACTCTGACGGCCAAGGATTTCGCCACGCTGCTGACTACGGCAAAGAGCAGTGCTAATACATATTTTAATAAGATACTCAATGGTGCTGACTATATCGCCACAAACAGCAACAACTACTACAGCGAGATTGAGGCTCTGGCCTTGGCCTACCATAGTCCGTATGTCACGGCTACCTATCAGAAGCCGGCGGTCATCACCAAGCTGGTGAAGCTCATCGACAACATGTGCGTAAACGCTTACAACGGCACGCAGAAAGCCGATGCCTGCTGGGGCGGTTCCTTCGGGCGACAGGGGTTTGCTATCGCAGAGGTGTTCGATGACATTCCTGCGGAGACGCTCAATGCTACGGTGAACCTCGGCGGCGGCACAAACAAAACGCGCCGCGCACAGTGGGCAGAGCAGTTCTACAACAGTTTCCAGTTCGGAGCCACGACGCGCAAGACCATCACCAACCAGGAGATGGAGAATGATGAAAGCGTCTATGGTGCTGCCCTTGCACTCTATAAACTCGACCCCACCGCTTACAAGAAGCACCTGCAGGTGGCCTACCACATGGCCCGCGAAGCCTGCGGACTGGAAGTGTTCACTGGCAAAGCCACCGTCAGCAAGGCCAATGCCACGCTCGGCTCTGCCTCCAGTTCAGGCAAAGGAGCCAACTTCTGCTACATGACCACGAAAGGTACTACGCACGAAGATGGTTGGGTGTCGCCCGACTGCTATGGCAATCTGACGCACTCCATCCTCACCTTCTGGCGCATGAGCCAGCTCGACGACCTGAACACCGAGGACGGACAGACACTGGCTGAGAAGGGCGGTGCAACAGCATTCCTGCAGAAGGCCGTGGACCACGTCAACGCACAGAGTCATTTTACAATTCCGCGTGCCTCGGCTACCGACGGTAAACGCATCCTCACCACTGAAGGGTGGTGCTGCAATCGCAATGTCTATGAGCCTGGTGTGGCCTACTACGGCAGCACAACGCTGGCTGGACTCAGCCAAGACGCTACCGTGCGCGGACTGGTTGCCCTCGCTGCCGAACACGGTCGTCTTTCTGCACCCACGGAGTTCCGTGCCACCGATCCCGTACTGATGCTTGCCAGTCTCGACAGCCTGGCCAAAGCCGAGAACCTGGTTAGCATGCTGCCATTTGAAGGACAGGATGCTGCAGCCTGGGCTGACGAACAGAATGGTGTGGTGAGCATCAAGGACGGCGAGGAGCAGATTTTCCTGAACTTCTTCCATCGTGATGCCTCTGGCAACACCCTGCGACTGCACCACACGACCTCGACCTTCGACCGCTTCGCCGAGATGCAACCCACACAACTTGCCTACACCTCAACGGGCAGTACCGTGACACGTGCCGACTGGGTGAACGGCTATCAGGAATCATACGGTACACCGCCCGACCAGGCCTGGCTGCATGCTGCCGATGCCGGTGAGATATATCCCAACACATCATGGCGCAACACCTCGCTGGCTCTGAAGGATCTCTATGCAGCCCACTACGGCCAGTATTTCATTGCCATGACAACGGTCACTGGCAAGACGAAGACGGTGAATGTTCCCGCCTCTATAGTAGGAAAACCAGCCACCGACCTCATCAGCGGCAATACCTACGAAAGTGTGCCTGAGATGCTGACACTGACAGGGGAGCAGACGGTGGTGCTGAAGACCACGTCTCAGCCCAGAGCTACAACAAGAACGGCTGTTACCTCTGTGATACAAGAAAACAAAGGCAAACTGAATGCTGTCCGTGATGGAGAAGTACCGATGGAAGAACTGGTGTCGCGCCTCTGTGTGACCCCATCCACTGGCAATCTCGACATCGCACTCTTCAATCAGTACATGCGTTCACTCTCTGAGGCCATTGCCACCGAGAACAACAGTTCTTTCACTGACGAGGAGCGTGAGGCTGCCAAAGCACAGCTTGATGCCGACTACGAGGCACTCATCTCGCAGACCATCACCCTCAATCCCACGCTCATACCCAGCAGCATTGCCATGAACAAGTATTCAGCCAAGGGCGGTACACTCAACGTCAGTGCTGGCGGCATCGACAACTCGCGCAACGGCATGTATGCCATCTACCCAGTGAAGGCTCGCGACGGTGGCGACTACACCTTCAGCATCACAGCCAGAACCATGAACGGCGAGGAGGCAAAAATCAACCTCACGCTTTACGAGGACAACGGCCAGACGTTGGGAGTCAACGACTATGATATCACACAGTCGCAGGTGCTCACCACCACCGACAAGACCTACAAGTGGACTGTTCACCTGCGTGCCGGTGAGGTGCGCCTCGCCAAGATCAGTGGTATGAAATCTTCGGAGTCGTGGTGTCTGAACGCCAGCAACTTCCGCGCTACCGTGGTGAAGGACAGCGTGTTGCTAGTACGACAGTTCAAGGCTGCAAATGATACACTCACTAATTACTCTACAGGAGGTAAGTATGCGGGTAAGGCTTCAGAGACGGCCCTCGCTACATTCTCCGATGCAGTGGCACAGGCGGAAGCATTCCTCGCCGCAGCACAAAACACGACTGGCGGAACACAGTCGGACGAATTCTATGACGCACTGCTTACCTTGCGCGCTGCCCTCGATGCCTTCCTCCAGTCGATGGAATTGCCAGGACCCACGGGCAGCACGTTTTCCACAGGTAAGACATTCTATCTTTACAACGTAGGTGCAAAGATGTTCCTCGGACAAGGTGGGGCATGGAATACACAGGCCATACTTGTTGACCAGGGCATGCTCACCGTAAAAGGTACCAAGTCGGGAAACAGCTACACTCTCCTCACCAGTGCCAATACCTCAAACAAATATCTCTTCCCTGTATGGAGCGACTCGAAGATAGGTAGCGGCACAGGCTCTATGTTCGTGGATGCTGCACAGGCAAAGGCCGGCAAGTTCACCATTACGGAGATAGATGCAGACGAGCACATATACACCATCGCTGTAACAGAGGAGTTGGAAAAGGATCCGCAGAAAGGATATGTTTCCTTTCAGGGCAACGTGGCATACCCTGGTCTCTACTATTATGTAAACTATGCCGATGCCACAGACCACCGCTTCCACTGGAAGTTCGTCACCAATGCAGACTACAAGACTTGGAAGGATATGATTACGGGTATAGAGAATGTGAGTTACGAACAACCTGTGTCGGGCGGGCGACAAATCATCTACGACCTCAGCGGACGTGTGGTCGGACAAGGCTCCGACCATACTCATCTAAAGAAAGGCATATACATAATAAATGGCCGGAAGATGATGATTAACAACAGATAAAACGTATAATACACAATGAGAAAAGCAATGAATATACTCATTGCTCTGCTGACATGCTGGCAGGCAGGAGCACAGGTGATAGACGTGAAAGGCAGTGGTGAAGAGTTAGTCCACCACTGGAGTGTGGGCACATGCGCCGGACGCGCCAACGAGGGACTGCGCACATCGTGGGTGGAACAACTGCAGCGTGTGCATGACGAGTGCGGTTTCCAATACCTGCGCATGCACGGACTGTTCGATGACGACATGTGCGTCTATTTTGAAGACCGCAATGGCAATCCCATCTACAACTGGCAGTACATTGACGAGGTATATGACCGTATGCTTGCTATCGGTGTGCGCCCCTTTGTTGAACTGTCGTTCTTCCCTGAACTTATCGCCAAGGAGAATTCGCTACGCCAGATGTGGTATCGCAACTGCATCTCCTTCGACGCTGCTAAGTTGCCCAAATGGAAAGCACTCATGCAGGCGTTCACGCAACATGTGGTAGACCGCTACGGTTTGGAGGAAGTGAAACAATGGTACTTCGAGGTGTGGAACGAGCCTAATCTTAACATGACCCCGAAGGCGGGTTTCTTCGAAGGCACCAAGTCGGACTATTTCGCCCTCTACAAGGCTTCGGCAGAGGCTGTGAAAGCCGTGAGCACGGAGCTGCGCGTGGGTGGCCCGGCTACGAGTAACTTCATTGCTGACCATCGTCACGACGGTGAGGTCTTGGACAATAAGAAGTCTATGTTCTATCCTCAGGATAAAATCAACAAACAACAGTGGAAGGGCATCTGGATAGAGGAATTTCTGGCATATTGTGCCAAGGAAAAGCTGCCCGTTGATTTCATCTCCACCCACGCTTATCCTACCGACTACGCCCTCGATCCCGTGAGTGGGCGTGGCAAGGATGCCGTGCGCTATGTACATTCGTTGCATGACGACCTGTCTTGGCTGCGCAAGACTATCGCCGAAAGCCGTTATCCGAAGGCTGAGATACACATCACCGAGTGGAGCACCAGCCCCAGCAGCCGCGACAACATGCACGACAACCTGCCGCCAGCCGCCTACATCGTAAAGGGCAATCTCGACAATATAGGTATGGCCAACAGTGTGATGTACTGGACCTTTACCGACATCTTCGAGGAGAAAGGCGGCGGACAGCGACCTTTCCATGGAGGTTTCGGCATGATTACCTTCCAGGGATGGTTCAAGCCGTCATTCCATGCCTACCGTATGCTGCATCAGTTGGGCGACCGCCTACTTTACTATGAAGACCCGCTTTGCGTTACCTCCGACTCACACTCTGGTAAAGTAACTGCCATAGCCTTCAACTACCCTGACGAATATATCAACCGAGTGCCGGGTGGTTCTAATGTGAAACACTATATGAATGCCAGCAGCAAGAAGGTTACTTTCCGTCTAGAGCATCTGCCGGCAAATACCATCTTTGCCGTCGAAACGCTCGATGATACACATGGCAATGCCATCCGCGCCTACCAGCAAATCGGTTCGCCTTCAGCTCCAACCCGCGAGCAGACGGCATGGATGCGCTTGCAGAGTGAGGCCACACAGAAAGAGACAGTGAAGGCCGATACCGACGGTGTGTTAACCTTCGAGCGTGAACTTGCGCCTTGGACGGTGATTCTTATCAAACAATTATAAACATTTGTATATGAGTCGTTTTGTGTTATCCTTACTGCTCGTATGTGCTATCCCTTACGGGACAACTGCACGAAATCTATCTGTTTCCTCGCCCAATGGGCTACTTACAGCCACTTTTCACCAGGTGAAAAACGAGCGTGGGGCATTAGAGATGCGCTACAGTGTGCAGTACCGGGGGAAAGATGTTATCCTCGACAGCCGATGCGGTCTCGACATGGACAACCGCACTTGGGAGATGGCCTTGGCCATGCGCGAGTCGCGTCAGTATCCCTGCTGGATGGACGCTATGGAACTGGATTCCGTACGACAGTTAGCACCAGTAGATACAACATGGACACCCTTCTATGGTGAGCGGAGTCTGGTGCATGAACGCTACAATAGCGGCACGCTATACCTCAGTCGCAAGCCGGAACAGCCTATCGACACGCTCACCTGCGTCCTCAGTCCGTCGGGAGCTGAGAAGCGCGCCCGACGAAAGGACGGCGAGCTGGTGCGCAGCGACTACCGACTAAACATCGAGGTGCGCGCATACAATGAGGGCATCGCCTTCCGCTACTTCCTGCCCGAACACCCTACGGCCATCTTCCACAAGGTGGTAGCAGACCTCACGGAATACACACTACCTCAAGGTACACAGGCATGGAGCGAGCAGTGGGCGCAGGCGTTCTTCGAACACAAACCCGTCAGCCAGCTCACCCTGCCTGTGGAGATGGCCTTGACGATGGACTACACAAGTGGCATTTGGGCTTCGCTCATGACTGCCGATGTTGATGACTGGTGTCTAACGCGCCTACAGTCTGTTGGCGATGGGTCGAATACCCTACGCAGTGTAATGTATAGTCCTGTAGATGTAGTGACCTACTATGCCACGCCGTGGAAAATCATCATGGCAGCCGACAATCCCAGTCAGCTCCTTGAGCACAACGACATCGTGCAGATGCTCAACCCCACATGCGCCATCGCCGATGCCGACCAGTGGGTCAAGCCCGGCATGATCATGCGCGAGCCCACACTCACCATGGACGGTGCCCGTGCCACCATCGACTTCTGCACCGAGCACGGCATACGCTACATGCTCTTTGACTGGAAATGGTATGTGCCCTGCACCAGTCACGACGGCGATGCCACGAAGGTCATACCGCAGTTGGACATTCCAGAGGTGTGTCGCTATGCCAAGAGTAAGGGCGTGGGCGTGTGGGTATATGTGAACCAACATGCGCTGATGAAACAAGCACGTGAGCTCTTCCCGCTGCTGCGCCAGTGGGAGGTGGTAGGAGTGAAGAGCGGCTTCGTGCAGTACGCCTCCCACCGCTGGGCTACTTGGCTGCACGACCTTGTGCGCCTGGCTGCGGAGAACCATCTGATGATGAACATTCACGATGAGTTCCGTCCGTCGGGCTTCAGCCGTACCTATCCCAACCTGCTCACGCAGGAGGGCATCTGTGGCAACGAGGAGTTTCCCGATGCCACGCACAACGTCACGCTGCCCTTCACACGTATGATCAACGGAGCCGCTGACTACACCATCTGCTACTACGACAAGCGTCTGCGCACCACCCACGGCCACCAGTTGGCTGCCTCGCTCGTGTACTACAGCCCGCTGCTCACCGTGTTCTGGTACGACACCCCAAGTCGCAGCCACGACGAACCCGAGCTGTCGTGGTTCGACCATCTGCCCACCACATGGGACGACACCCGTGTGCTCAGCGGTCAGCCCGGTGAGCATATCGTCATCGCCCGCTGCAAAGGCGACACATGGTATCTCGCTGCCATGACAGGCAATGAGGGTCGTACTCTCGATATTGATCTCGGACAGATACTGGAGCAAGGCCGCTGCTACACCCTCACCCGCTACGAGGATGCCCCCACTGTACAGACCGCTACGCATGTTAGCGTCACCACACAGAAGCTGCGCCTCACCCCGCGCCGCAGCCACCTCAACCTGCAGCTACAGCCTTCGGGCGGTGCAACAATGACTATCAAACCAATAAAATGAAAGCATTATTCTTATCCATACTTGCCCCCATAGTGGCTGTCACCTGCCAGGCTCAGCATACCCAAATCTATGTTGCACTGCTCTTCCCCGATATCGAGGTAACCATTGTACAGCAGGAAAGCCATGCTTTGGGCATCAGAAAGAATTATCATGGAGAGAAGTTTCATTACTACTTCGGAGCTGCATGGAGTGAATTTGATGTGCGTTCTCAGGCAGAAAGGCAGTGCCGTATCAACGGCTTTATGAGTGCTAGGGAAAAACCTCTCACAATTACTATTAACTAAGAAATAGATGAAAATGAAAGCAAAACAACTGTCAAGTATAGGAGCTGTCCTCTTCTCGTTTTTCGTGATGGGCTTCTGCGATATTGTTGGTATTTCAAGCGACTACGCCCGCGATGCGTTTGGCTGGAGTCAGACTATGGCAGGTCTACTGCCTTCGATGGTGTTTGTGTGGTTTCTCTTCCTTGGTGTGCCCGTGGGAATCGCCATGAACAAATGGGGACGAAAAAACACCGTGCTCCTCGGCATGGGCGTGACCATAGTGGGTATGATGGTACCACTTATCGGTTCTTCATGGGCGTGTATTGTTGGCTATGCCGCACTTGGCATCGGCAATGCAATATTACAGGTGTCCGAGAACCCACTCATCAAGAATGTCATAACCGATGACATAATTCTTACCAGTTCGCTGACTGCTGGTCAGGTGGTGAAAGCCATCTCATCATTCTGCGGACCATTCATAATGCTGTTTGCGGTGAATGTCCTTGGCGGTGGCGACAAGCAGAACTGGTATCTGGGCTTCCCCGTGCTGGGAGCCATTACGCTGCTGTCGGCTCTATGGTTGATACTTTCGCCCATTGAGCGCGAGTCTCGCGAAGAAACTAACGTCACTATGAAGCAAACTTTCGGTTTGCTTACAAACCCCACCATCCTGCTGCTTTTCTTTGGCATCTTCTTTGTTGTTGCCATCGATGTAGGCAACAACTTCGTGTCATCGAAGGTTATGATAGCCCGTTATGGTTGGTCGTTGGAAGAGGCGGGCATTGCCCCTCAGACTTACTTTGTCTGTCGTACTATTGGAGCCTTCCTAGGTGTGTTTCTCATGACTAAGATCGCAGAAATAACCTATTTTCGTGTGAACATCGTTACCTGTATAGTGGTCATCCTCTCGCTGGCCTTCATTCAGTTGCCTGAGAGCCTTGCCTTGGCTCAGATTGGGGCTATTGGTTTCCTCTGCTCCTGCATCTTCCCCATCATCTATTCGATGGCTGTACAGGCACAACCCGACAAGGCCAACCTCATCTCGGGGCTCATGATAACGGCTGTGGCGGGTGGTGGCGCAGCCACTCCCTTCATCGGTTTTGCCACTGATGCTGCAGGCACAATTACTGCGGGTGTTCTGGTGCTATTAATATGTGCCGCATATCTTACCTACTGTGCCTTCGGCGTGAAAACAACAAAATAATCAATATGGAACAAAATAATATGATGAAGCCGTATGTTATTGGCTTGGATTTAGGAGGTACCAACTCTGTATTTGGCATTGTAGATGCCCGTGGCGACATCAAAGCTACTACAGCCATCAAGACACAAGGATTCAATAGCGCAGACAATTATGTAGCAGCCTGTGTAGACGCCTTGCTGCCCATCATTGAAGAGGTTGGTGGTATTGACAAGATTAAGTCAATGGGAATCGGTGCTCCCAACGGAAACTACTACCAAGGCAGCATAGAGTATGCACCGAACATCGCGTGGGCACATGAGGGCATCGTCCCACTGGCTGATATGTTCAGTAAGGCATTGGGCATCCCCATAGCCCTTACCAACGATGCCAACGCAGCCGCCATCGGCGAGATGACATACGGTGTGGCACGTGGCATGAAACATTTTATCATGCTGACGTTGGGCACCGGTGTAGGCTCTGGTATTGTTGTCGACGGCAAACTGCTCTATGGTAGTAACGGCTTTGCAGGCGAACTTGGCCACGTGACGATGGTTCATGAGAACGGGCGTCTCTGCGGCTGCGAGCGACATGGTTGCCTTGAGGCCTACTGCTCGGCTACGGGTGTGGCACGCACGGCACGCGAAATGCTGGCTGACACCGACCGATCCTCGCTGCTGCGCAACATGAAGCCCGAAGACATCACATCACTTGATGTGAGCGTTGCCGCAGAAAAGGGCGATGCGTTGGCACAGGATATTTATGCCTTCACTGGACACATGCTCGGTGCGGCCTGCGCAGACTTTGCAGCTTTCTCTGCCCCCGAGGCCTTCATCTTCTTCGGTGGCATGACTAAGGCTGGTGAACTGATTATGAAGCCAATTCGCGACAGTTACATGGAGCATGTATCGCCACTCTTCCGCAATGCGAAATTCCTCATCAGCGGATTAGATGGCAGTAGTGCCGCCGTACTCGGTGCATCGGCTGTTGGATGGGAATTGTGATGGATAAAGATTTAAGACATGAAACCGTATAAGTTTGAACCTTATCTAAAGACTACGCTTTGGGGAGGTTATCAGATAGCTCCCTTCAAGGGCATTTTTACTGCTCAGCCCAACATTGGCGAGTCGTGGGAAATAAGTGGTGTGCCAGGTCATGAGAGTGTGGCTATTGAGCGTGGCCTCATTGATGATGTTGATGTAGGTCTAACGCTCACTGAACTCATTGATAAGTACAAGGGACTGCTCGTCGGTCAGAAGATTTACAAAAAATACGGCAACAAGTTCCCTTTACTGGTAAAGTTCATCGACTCGCGTCAAGATCTCAGTGTGCAGGTACACCCAGATGACAGACTGGCCATGGAACGTCAGGGTTGTCAGGGCAAGACGGAGATGTGGTATGTCATCAAAAGCGACGTGGGGTCGAAGATTTACGCTGGACTGAAAAAAAGTATCACTCCAGACGAGTATGAACAGTTGGCCACGGCAGAGCCTGTGAACGGTCACTCACCCATGCAGGATGTTATAGCCACCCACGAGGCGCACGACGGCGACCTCTTCTTCCTGCCTGCAGGTCGTTTGCATGCCATTGGCTCCGGTAACTTCCTTGCCGAGATCCAGGAAACGAGCGACATCACCTATCGTGTCTATGACTTCGGCCGCAAAGATGCCCACGGACAGCCACGTGAACTGCATATTGAGCAGGCACGCGATGCCATCGACTATCAGGTGTGGCCAGCATACCGCAGCAGCTACGATTCCACGAAACCCATCTCGCAACTCATCAACTGTCCCCACTTCGTGGTGCATCGCGTGGTAGTACAGGTGGCGCAACAAGTGGATTTCCATTGCGATTCTTTTGTCGTGGTGATATGTCTATGGGGAGAGGCTAACATCAACGGCATCAGCATCCGTCAGGGGGAAACTATCCTCGTGCCCGCTTCAGAGAACGTTCTCTACATATTTGGTAGTGCTTCATTTCTCACAGCCACTATAGGATAGCTTATGAAAAGACTAACATCCCTTCTTCTACTCATCCTGGGCATCTTTTTCTGCCATGCACAAAAGAGCCAGACGTGGTGTTCCGACAACGGCGACGGAATCTATACCAATCCTGTGCTTTATGCCGACTACAGCGACCCCGACGTTTGTGCTGTAGGTGAAGACTATTATCTAACCGCCTCGTCGTTCAACTGCATCCCTGGACTGCCTATCCTGCATTCCAAAGACTTAGTGAACTGGGAGATTGTGGGACATGCTTTGCAGGAGTTGGAGCCTAAGGAGGTGTTTGACAAACCTGCCCACGGCAAGGGTGTGTGGGCTCCGTCGATTCGTTATCACAATGACTCTTTGTATATATACTGGGGTGATCCCGATTATGGCATCTTCATGGTAAAGGCCAAAGACCCTTGTAGCCCTTGGTCTAAGCCACTTTGCGTAATTCAGGGCAAGGGAATGATTGACCCTTGTCCACTGTGGGATAATGATGGGCGCTGCTATTTGGTGAACGGTTGGGCTAATAGTCGTGCAGGATTCAACAGCGTGCTCACTATGAGGGAATTGTCGGCAGACGGAACACAAGCCATCGGCCTGCCGCGTATCGTTTTCGATGGTGGGCAGGAAAACTACACCACCGAGGGGCCGAAGTTATACAAACGCGACGGCTGGTACTGGATACTCTGTCCTGCCGGCGGCGTGGAGATGGGCTGGCAACTGGCCATGCGCAGCAAGTCGCCCTATGGTCCATACGAGTGCAGAAAGGTGATGTGGCAAGGCACAACAGACATCAATGGTCCTCATCAAGGGGGATGGGTGCATACGCCTCATGGCGAAGACTGGTTTCTGCACTTCAACGACAAGGGAGCATACGGGCGTGTCGTCTATCTGCAACCCGTTGACTGGTCGTCAGGTTGGCCCATCATGGGCAATCATGGCGAACCCTACACCCGTTATAAGAAGCCAAGGACCAATAACAAACAACAAATAGCTAATCCCCTAGAGAGCGACGAGTTCAACGATGGTAGTTTGGGCTTGCAGTGGCAGTGGCACGCCAACTACCACCAGTTCTACGGACAACCAACTGCTAACGGCACTTACCGCCTATATACTATGGATGAGCCAGAGGACTATAAGAGTCTGTGGGATGTTCCCAACCTGTTGCTGCAGAAGTCTACGGCTCCTTGCTTCACGGCTACTGCCAAGGTGCGGTTCGCCGCCAAGGAGGACGGACAGTATGGCGGCATGGTGATGATGGGGCGCGACTACAGCAGCCTGGTCGTGTGTCGCCAAGGTGATAGTTTCCTCCTTCAGAGGCGCACCTGTATGGGAGCCGACGAAGGACAGGAGGATACGTCCGAAACGCTGACCACCTTGCAGCCCACCGACTGCGACACAATTCCTTATTCGCCGGCCAACTATCTCGACCTCTATCTGCGTATGACCGTAAAAGATGGCCTGTGCGACTATAGCTACAGCCTCGACGGTAGGCATTTCAATCCAGCCGGAGCATCGTTCAATATGCGAGAGGGCAAGTGGATTGGTGCCAAGTTCGGCTTTGTGGCCGAATGTCGTGATTGCAAGGCGAGCCGCGGCTGGCTGGATATTGACTGGATAAGAGTAACAAAGACAGACGTGAATCCGCAGTTCACTATCGCCATGACGGCATGGACGCTGCCTTCGGACTACACCCTCGACGAGGCGAAGACATTCCTACAGAGCATCTACAACGACGGCTACAACACCGTGCAGATGAGTGCCGTCTTCGGCGAGATTGACCACGATATCTGTAAGAAAGCTTTTCGGAATGACGACATACTGAAGCCCAATGAGAAATACTGGCAGAAAGTTGATTCTACGGTGAAGATGGCCACCGATCTGGGACTTCGTGTTATCATCAACCCCATCTGGAAACGATCGCTCAATGACTTCATCGCTCGACAGGGCGTGGAGAAATGTCGTGCCTATGGTCAGTGGTTCGCCCGCCGCTACAAAGACAATCCCCTCATATCGTATTTCATCGGTGGTGATCAGATTCCTGAACCCGTCCGCGAACACATGGATGCCATGGGGCAAGGCATTCAGGATGTCTATGACGGACGTGCCGTCATCGCCTATCATAGCGAGGGAAGTCAGTCCAGTTGTGAGGCATTCCCCGATGCATCGTGGCTTACACTCAACTGGACTTACGCCTATACACCTGCCTACAAGTTCGAGGGACAGCCGCGCTATCCCTATCAGATGAACTACGAGAATCTGAGCCACTTTCCGACTATGCCTATACAGTTCGGCGAGGGCTACTACGACTTTGGCTCGGCCAAGCGTTATAATGCAGAGGGCATCTCCGGACGCTGGGGCAACCGCTATGTTCTACGTCGCCAGGCATGGTGGAACGCTACCTCAGGAGCAACGGGCGTGGCCTACGGAGCTGAAGGTATCTGGCACAAGAACCGCGATGGCCAGACGTGGCAACAATGCCTCAACTACGAAAGCAGTCGCGACATGGCATACATGAAGCAGCTCCTTGATAGTCTGCATTGGTGGGAACTGCACCCCGACACCGCACACATCTTTCTTGTTGACGGCTACGGCACTTACCTCACCGATGACTACGCCACCGCCGCCGTTTCTCCCGATGGACTGCAAGCCATCATTTACACTCCGGTTCAGCACCGCCTTGTGCTTAGCACGAGCATCAATCCGCGTCAGCTCACCTTCCGATGGTACGATTCCACCAACGGCACCTTTAAATCCATTGACCATTCCCAATTATCAATTGTCAATTCTCAATTAGTGATTGACTCTCCTGCCGAAAATGCTTCCGGCACAGCCGACATGGTGCTCGTTATCACTTCCATTTTTGAATAAAACATACACATGGCATGAACAGAATATTATTTACACTCTTCGTTGGACTCTTCTTCCAGAACGCTGTTGCACAGCAACTGAATGAAAAGGATTTGGCCAATCTCCACCGCTGCGTAGATGCCATCGCTGACAGTGTGGCACAGCAACCGGACTGGCTGGTATCTCGTCTGCAGATGTACTGGATCACCTGCGCCACAGACGTATTTATCAAAGGTGAAGCATTCGATCACCCGGGCGGCGACCGTGCTACTGTGCCCACGGTGAAACTGGACGGCACACGCAGTCATGGCACTGACTACCGTCGTCCGCGCTTGGAGGATATAGTACCTTACGATGACGATGAGGATGGACGCATGACGCTGGTTCACGGACAGACGGGCGTGAAGGAGCGCGTGCATCCGTCGAAGGCGGGACGCATACCCTCTTCACTCAACCGCCAGATTATGGGTCTGGCGCGCGATGCCGCCAAACTCTATGTCGCTACAGGTGAGGAGTGCTACTACAATGTAGCCTTCCCCGTCTTCGATACCTTCATGAAGGGCATCTACTACCGCAACGTACCCATCGACCTCACCCACAGTCACATACAGACGCTCGTGGGCATGACTTCTTTCGAGGTGATACACGAGGATGTCATCAATGAGTGTACGGAACTGTACCGGCTCATCAGACCACAAATTCCCCAAGCGACACAGTTATTATATGAACAGACATTCAAGAAGTGGGCAGAAGTCATCATCCCTAATGGTGTGCCACACAACAACTGGGACCTTATACAGGCTACGTTCATTGTGCGCATTGCCCTCGCGCTGCAACCTGACTCCGCCTATGCTGACGGCAAGGGACGCAATTATTACCTCGATTATGTGGTGAACCAATCATCCCTGCGACAGTGGAGCATCAAGAAACTGGCCGACTACGGCTTTGACCCCAAAACGGGCATCTGGTTTGAGTCGCCAGGCTACAGCATAGGTGTGGTGAAGGACTACGTCGTCTTTGCCGACATGATGGACCGTGAGGCGGACATCGACCTCTTCGAAGAGATGCCCATCATTGAGAAGGCTGTCTTCGCAGCACCGCAGTATCTCTTTCCCAATCGCATGATCTGCGGCTTCGGCGACACCCATCCCTACTACATCAGCCAAGAGATTACCAATCTGCTGCTGGCCTATGCCGAACGGCATGGAAAGGCAGAGCTGCAAGAACGCGTCAAAACGCTTGCAGCAGCCCTGCTTCCCGATGCCCCGGCAGCCGACATCAGCCGCTACGTCACTTCCACGTTCTATGCTCCCAACGTCTCATGGCTCATGCAGCGCACAGGTATGGATGCGCAGCGCGACCTCGCAATCTCGCTCAACGGAGCTCTCGGCAACCACCAGCACGCCAATGGCATCTCAATGGAACTATACGGCAAAGGCTACGTTCTCGGCCCCGACGCTGGCATCGGCAAAGTACTCTATAGTGGCGACGACTACAAGGAATACTATTCTCGTTTTCCCGCCCACAACACCGTCTGCGTGGATGGAGTGTCTGACCATGCCGTGATGATGTCGCAACACCCTTTCGAGGTGCAGTTCCTTACAGGCGACTCCACTTCCACTGTCAGTCAGGTATCGTTTGTTGAGCCAGAGACTCAGGCCGACCAGCTGCGCACAAACGGCATTGTCAAGACTCCTGGTGGAGGTTATTATGTTGACATCTTCCGAAGCCGCCGACGTGACGAGAAGGACAAGTTTCACGACTACTTCTACCACAACATGGGCCAGCAGATGACGCTTATGGCTTCCGATGGCACTGCCCTCCCTCTCGCTCCCACCGAGGAACTGGCCTTTGCAGGCGGTCACCTCTACGCCTATTCTTATCTCTACGACAAGCACAGTGCCACCACCGACAAGGATGTCAGAGCCACCTTCACTACCTCCTGCCCCGATGGTCGACGGATAGACATGACGATGTGGATGCAGGGCAGTAGCAACCGAGAGGTGTTCCGTGCCCTCTCGCCTGTCAACATGGAGTATGAACGTCTCGGCTCCTTCATGCCCTACAAAGTTGATGAGCAGCCCGTGCTCACCTACGTTGCGCGCCAGCAAGGCGATGCATGGACGCATCCCTTTGTCGCCATCTTCGAGCCAAGTGATACCAGTGCTCCCTCAGAGATACAGACTGTCGAGTTCTTCACACCCAAAGGTAAGGATACCGTCGGCATCAAAGTCCACCTGAAGAACGGTCGTACCGATGTCATCATCTCTACGCCGGACTATTACCAGTTGACTTCTGACAATAGAGTGATTCTGACCGCAAAAAAAACATCATATGATTAAACGTATTCTGTCTGTTATCCTGATCTCCTGTGCTGCCCACACGATGACGGCACAGACACCGACACGCGTGACCGTCGCAGTGAGTGAAAAACAGCTGGAACGCTGCCCCGACGGTCCCTACGAGGCCACGTGGCAGTCCATGGGCGAGAACTACCAAGTGCCGGAGTGGTTCAAGGATGCCAAGTTCGGCATCTTTATCCACTGGGGGCTCTACAGCGTGCCCGCCATGGGCAGCGAGTGGTATCCCAAGCATATGTACAATGCCATGTGGGGCGATCACCGCAAGCACTTCGGCGACCAGCTACACTTTGGCTACAAGGACTTTATCCCTAAGTTTCGTGCCGAGAATTTCGATGCCCATGAGTGGGCAGCACTGTTCCGCGAGGCCGGTGCCCGCTATGTCATCCCCACGGCCGAGCACCACGATGGCTTCGCCATGTACGACACAAAATACTCAAAGTGGAATGCGAAGAAGATGGGGCCCAGGCGCGACGTGATAGGCGAGCTGGCCGAGGCAGTGCGCAGCGAAGGCATGAAATTCGGCGTTTCCAACCACCGTATCGAAAACTGGGACTTCATGTACCCGCTCAAGTCGCACCCTGACAGCACCGACCTCTTCCTGCCCAAATACGCTGGCCTTTACGGTCCGCCACAGCAGCCCACGGAGCAGAGTGCCATGGGGCCGAAGGCGCAGGCTGCCGCAGTCAGCGGTGCCACCGAGGCCATCATTGACGAAGCAGCCCAAGAGGGTCGCCACCCACAGAGCGACGCATTCCTGAATGAGTGGGAGATGCGTGTGCACGAGCTGATAGACAAATACCAGCCCGACCTGCTCTATTTCGACAACGGCATCAACTACCGCTCGCTCGACCCCTGGAAATTGCGCCTCGCACGATACTATTATAACAGTGCCTCACACTGGGGTCGCGAAGTGAGCATACAGTCGAAGAGCCAGGCCTATCTCGCAGGCAGCATACGCGACTACGAGCGCGAGAGCCGCGCCCCGAAGCAGCTGACCGACGACTACTGGCAGGTGGACGACCCCATAGGCCATAAATTCGGGTATGTGGAGGGACTGAAGCTGCAGTCGGCCGACGGCATCATCCGCTCGCTAGTGGAGAATGTCTCGAAGAACGGCAACCTTTGCCTGAACGTGTCGCCACGCGCCGACGGCACCATACCCGATGACCAGCGCGAGGTGCTGCTCGCCGTGGGACGCTGGCTGAAGACCTACGGCGAGGGTGTCTATGGCACGCGCGCCTGTCAGGTGTTTGGCGAAGGCAATATCCGCTACACGCAGAAGGACAGCTGCATCTATGCCTTTGTGATGAAGTGGGACGGACAGCCCTTTACCATCCACACCCTGACCGTTCACGACGTGGAGAGCGTCACCGACATGGCAACAGGCCAGCCAGTCAGCTGCAGCGCAGCAACTGATGGTGGGGTGCGCATCGACGCGCAAGGGCAACCCAACAATGCTGCCGCAGGCTTCTGCATCAAGGTGAAGAAAGGCCGCCGATTCCTATTTATCGGCGACAGCATCACCGACGGCGGGTGGGGACGCAGCGGCGGCAGTGCCGCACCCTCCAATCAGCGCAACCACTGGGACCAAAACCACCTCTACGGCCACAGCTTCATGATGCTCTGCGCCGCACGCTGGAAGAGCGACCATCCCGAGCTGGAGTCGCAATTCTTTAACCGAGGCATATCGGGCAACACCCTCAGTGACCTCACCGGGCGGTGGCAGAAGGACGCACTCGACCTGAAGCCCGATGTGGTGACGCTGCTCATCGGCACCAACGATGTGAGTGAGCTGCTTGATGGCAAGACCACGTTCACGCTCCAGCAGTGGGAGACCGACTACCGCCGTCTGCTCGACCAGCTACACACGCAGAACCCGCAGGTGCAGTTGCTGCTCTGCACACCCTTCGTGGCTCCGTCGGGAAAGACTGGCTCAGCCGACAACTACCCACGGCGCAAGGCACTCATCGCGGACTGCGCACAGGCCGTGCGCCGAATAGCCAACGACTACCACGCCATCCTGCTCGACTACAACCAGTTGTTCGACCGACTTACGGAGCAGCACCCCACAAGATGGATATGGGATGGCATACACCCCACGCCTGCCGGACATCAGAAGATGGCAGACTTGTGGTTGAGCCAGTTTACAAAAAAGTAATCACTCAACAAGAATAAAAAATCTATGCATAGACAATTTTCCCATCATCTCTTACTCATTACCATTTGCGCGTCGCTTGTGAGTTGTCGGCAGCCACAGACATTTGATGTTGACAGCCAGTTGCAGTATTGCCATCAGCAAGTAGGACGTGCCTTGGATGCCATGCGTGACAGCATTGGCAATCACGACTACACCATGATGCCGCGCAACATCCTTGACGGCGATACCGTCTGGAACTGCAGGAAGGCCTGTGCCGAAGAGTGGTGCTCGGGCTTCTGGCCAGGAATGCTTTGGATGGACTATAGTGTGTCTGGTGATTCAGTTGTTTTAAAAGACGCCGAAGGCTACACACGAGCTCTGATACCCATCGTAGAGTCTCCTGTCTATGACCACGACCTCGGCTTCATCACAATCAACTCATTCATGAAAGGTTATGAGGCAACAGGGAATAACCGCTACCGCGAAGTGGCCCTCCGCGCCGCCGACTCCCTTGCCACGCTTTTCAATCCCACCGTGGGCACCATCCTCTCCTGGCCACGCCATGTGAAGGATTATGGCGGCCACAATACCATCATGGACAACATGATGAATCTCGAACTGCTCTTCTGGGCAGCAGAGAACGGAGGAAACCAGCGGCTGAAGGATATCGCAATTAAGCATGCCGAGACCACGATGCAACATCATTTCCGTCCCGACGGCTCCTGCTACCACGTGGCCGTTTACGACACACTCGACGGTCACTTCATCAAGGGTGTGACGCACCAGGGTTATGCAGATAACTCCATGTGGAGCCGCGGTCAGTCGTGGGCCGTCTACGGCTACACGATGGTTTATCGCTTCACAAAAGACAAACGCTTCCTCGACCACGTCAAAAAAGTGACCGACATCTATCTGAAACGCCTGAAAGAGACAAGTGACGACTGGGTTCCTGTTTGGGACATGGACGACCCGCGCGGTCTTGATGCGCCCAAGGATGCTTCGGCGGCCTGTGTGGTGGCAAGTGCTTTGTTGGAACTTTCACAATATGTTGATGCTGAGAAGCGCACGGAATATCTCTCCGCAGCAGAGAATATGCTTCGCGACCTTAGCACCGACCGCTATCAGAGTCGCGACCGCAACGTTGCTTTCCTCATGCACTCCACCGGTCATCATCCTGCCGCCTCGGAGATTGATGCCAGCATAGTCTATGCCGACTACTACTATCTCGAATCTTTACAAAAACTTTATAATTTAGAAGATGCACATGAGTAAGGGATATTCTATAAATTAATTGTCTGAATATCAATGTTTTACTTTGCTGTTTGACCAAAAAGTTGTGCCTTTACTGCATAAATCAGCAAGGATTATGCACAAAACTACTATTTATGCACCTGATTGACAGCTGACGCTCTTCAAAGAGCGGTTTAATTCCGAAAGACCATGTCTAGCGGAACGGCCTCAATCCACGGCTTTTTCATTTAAACTCGGAACAAACAGAAAACCTCTGATTATATTGGTTTTATATCAACAGAGACAGATGGCATTTAGTCTATGTTGCGTCAATAACGACGTTTGGCTGCTCCTCTAAATGCCTATCAGTCACAAACATTGAAATATCAAAACGTTTTTAAGGGTGGTTCTATAAATTAGCTTTGGCAGATTGCGTGCCTATTTTCGAGGTCAATGTGTCTGCGAGTGAAGGAGTATAGCGGGCTATACGACTGAACGAACAGACGGATTGAGCCGAAAAGAGACCGCAAGATGACAAAATGTAAACCACTCAACATTAAATAAAACTACGGAGGTATTTTATAGAACCACCCTTAAATGAAAGAGCCGTGGCCTCAATCTCAAAAAAAACAAATTTATAGAACCCACCATATGAAATATGTATATGTTGTCACCGCTCAAAGGATGCACAAGCATCAAGACATTTCCATCAAGCACTTGGAAAGAAATTTATCTTGATACATTTTGCGTCTTTCTTTTGG
Organism: Prevotella sp. CAG:1031; assembly: GCA_963659575.1. Taxonomy (GTDB): domain Bacteria; phylum Bacteroidota; class Bacteroidia; order Bacteroidales; family Bacteroidaceae; genus Prevotella. Next base: position 153 of record CAVKVO010000010.1, on the reverse strand, counting down.
AAGGCATCCCCCATCCAGCCTTCTGTGTCCCATCCCAATTTGTCAGTTGGTCGGCACAACCATTTGAGCCGCCAAGCGAAACGTAAGTGTCTGCGCTACATGACATGTGGTCAACGAAAGCGAGGAAGTTGTCAATGGCATTGTCGGTGAATT
>CAVKVO010000009.1:0-20940 GCA_963659575.1 Prevotella sp. CAG:1031 | reverse complement strand
GAGTTCCGGTGTTCAATACTGTCGTTCAATCAGGCTGAGGCCATCGAGGCGATACCGCGACCCGAACCGGCGTTCATGGACTTCCTTCGGCGCTATCCCATGGGCGTGATACCGGCCAAGAGAGCGGCAACCATACTCGCCAACATGGTCGACATAGACTATTTTCTGAACCACAACGCCGGCAGTCACCGCATTGCCATCGTGAGAAACATCATACAGAACATTCTCTTTGAACTCTATGACGCCACGAAGTCGCAGTTTGTAGACATGGAACCGCAGACACGGGGACGGCAGAGCGAGTTGTTTGTGCAGTTCATCCACCTGGTGTACGAATACGGCGACAAGGAGCGGGAAGTGTCGTTCTACTCCGACAAACTGTGCATCACCCAACGCTACCTTGCCCGCATACTCAGCCAACTGTCGCACGAGACGGCCAAGGAGATAATCGATAGGCATTGTGTGCAGGAGATAAAGATGCGTCTGCGCACCACCAACGAGAGCATACAGGCCATTGCTTCCGACCTGCGCTTTCCCGACCAGTCGTTTTTCACCCGCTTCTTCAAAAAGCAAACGGGAATCACTCCAACAGAGTTCAGAGCTATGCAGCCGTAGAGGGTGTTTGCGCTTATTGAAAGGGCGCTGTGGGAAAACAGAAAGCCGTCGGGCGAAACAAAAACGGGGGCTATATAAAAAAGAAAAGAGGAAACGACTCTCGCGAGCGGTTTCCTCATTAGGAAAATGATAAATATAGATTAAAATTACTATGTTTCTGAATGCAAAGGTAAGCGTCTTTAGTCAATGTACAAAACGTTTCCAAAAAAAACTTTGGTAATTGCACACTTTTTATTACCTCTTAACGGATTGTAAACGCCATTCTTTGATAATCTTTACAAAAGTGCCGCATTTGCATATCCGATGCCTATTATTCGGGGTGGGCTATATGGCGTTTCCCGTGGCATAAATGTCGTGCTTAAAAGGCCTGCAACTCTTGGTATATGCGCTGCACGGGCAGTCCCATGACGTTGAAATAGCTGCCGTCGAGCCACGTCACGCCAACGTAGCCTATCCACTCCTGTATGCCGTAGGCTCCGGCTTTGTCTGTCGGGTGGTATGTGGCAACGTAGTAGTCGATCTCCGCGTCGGTGAGTTCCTTGAAGGTCACGCCGGTCTTCACCGCGAAACTGCGCTGCTTGGTTGTGGTCATAAGGCACACTCCGGTGATCACCAGGTGGGTCTTGCCGCTCAACTTGCGCAACATCTGCCGCGCCTCAGCATCGTCTTTGGGTTTGCCGAGCACTTCGTTGCCCAACACAACCACCGTGTCGGCCGTGATGAGCAGTTCGTTGGCTGCCATCTGCGCCTTGTTTGCCTCCGCTTTCTCGTTGGCTATATATAAAGGTATGTCGGCTGCGTCCAAGTCGGCGGGATATTCCTCACTTATACCGGGCAGAGTGCGCACCTGGAAGTCTATGTCCAGTCCGCCGAGCAGCTCTTTGCGCCGTGGCGAATTGCTCGCCAATATCACCTTATATCCTTTTATGTTGTCAAGCATAGTGTTTGTTTTCTTCTTAAACCTTTGTTGTTATCATGCGGATTACCATCCGAAAGCCTTTTTGTCGGCCATCCATTTGCCCTGCGCCCGCAGGGTTTGCTCTATCACGTCGCGGCCGCAGCCTTCGCCACCGCGCCTGTCGCTCACGTACAGGCTGACGGCCTTAATGTCGGGCACGGCGTCGCCCGGACACACCGGGCATCCGCACTGGCTCATCACCTCATAGTCGGGGATGTCGTCGCCCATGTACATGATTTCGCTGTCGTCAAGGTTGTACCGGTTTTTGAAGTCTGCGTAGTCCTTGAGCTTCACGGCGCTGCCCATGTAGATGTCGCTCACGCCGAGACTTTCGTAGCGTATCCTCACGCTCTCGGTGCGTCCGCCGGTTATGATGCCAATGCGCAGTCCCAGTTTCACGGCCAGTTGTATGGCGTAGCCGTCCTTGGTGTTCACCGTTCTCATCGGTTCGCCGTTGGGGTGGAGCGTTATCATTTCGGCGCTCAGCACACCGTCCACGTCAAACACGATGGCTTTTATCTGTTTCAGGTCGTAGTTTATCATTGCTTTTTGCTTTTCTTGTGAATACTGATGCTCATTCTGTCGTAGATTTCCTTGGCAAACGGGTCGTTGCGCAGCATCTGGCTTTGCGCCCGGATGATGTTTTCGTCGTAGCGCACCGCCGGACCCGTTTGTGCCTGGCGCGGATGCATGAGGTGTACCTTGCGTGTGGTTTCGTCAATGAGCGGCAGCATCACGCTGAAGTCCATGCCATGTTTCTCCAGTATGTCGGCGGCGAGGGTGTAGCAGTGGTTGGCGAAATTGCAGGCAAACACCGACGCGAGGTGCAGATACTTTCTGTCTTCCGACGACAGCGGCGTCACGTTGTCGCTGATGTCTGTGGCCAGCTGCACCACGGTTCGTGTGGTCAACTCGTCGTTTGACTCAACGAAACAAGGCAGGTGGCTGAAGTCGGCCACCGTTTCCTTGGAGAAAGTCTGCATGGGATAGAGCACACCGTAGTGCAGAGCCATGCCTTTGAACATCTCCATGGGCAGACTGCCCGCCGTGTGGAGCCACACCTTCTGTTCGCGACCCTTGCACAGCATGGGCAGCAGGTCGGGTAGGGCAGAGTCGCTCACGGCGCAGATGTATACGTCGGCGTCTTTGGTTATCTTGTCAATACTCGTCACGGGCATTCCTCCCATGATTGCCGCCGCTTCCTGGGCCGACTCCATTGTGCGACTGTACACTTGCATTATGTCGTGCCCAGCGTTGAGCAGTGCTCTGCCGAGGTTTGTGGCGAGCCTTCCGGCTCCTATTATCACCAGTTTCATCCGTTTTCTTGTTTTTAGTTATATCGTTTTGCCCAAAACAGTCAGCGCCTGACGATAAGAAAACGCGCTTCCGTTGCGCCCGCTGCGCTATCTTGGCCGTGCAAAGGTACTTCAAACGCACCGTCTGCCCAAGATTTTTTGTTTTATTTAGGCCATCTGTACCATTGTTGAGGCCATTTTGGGGCCATAAACGCCCCTCTTGTTTCAAGGGGTCGAAAAACTGTAAGTAAAACAGGATTGTTTGCTTACAGAAAAGCGTATAGATAATGATGAAAAACGATACTGTAAGCAAAAACAAACGTTATGGTTTCGGACTGTAAACGCCACATTTACGATCGTAACTGTGGCATTTACGAGTCGTAAATGCCACGTTTACGAGTCGTAAATGCCATACTTATTTTCGTAAGTGGCATGGTTGTTCTCGCAGAGCCAATGTTTGCATATAATAAAGGTGGCGTTTATATATAATAAAGGTGGCGTTTATATATAATAAAGGTGGCGTTTAGCATCAGTAAACGTCACCTTTATTATGGCCGGGAGAACCGCCGGGATGATACTTATGGGATATATGCTACCAACCAGTTGTGAGCAGTTGGCGGGCGTATTCGATGATTGTGTCAACTCCTCGCGCAACATCGTCCTGCGAGAGTTGGCAGTTGTAGTCTGGCGCTATGCCGAACTCGGTGGACTGGCGGTCGCGGTCGTACATGGGACAGGCTGAGAAACGCACTGCCCAGCCGTTGGGAAGCGAACTCGTGAAGGGCAGTCCGGCGCCTCCACCGGTGCGGTCGCCCACTATTTTTGCCTTAGGTGAGCACTTCATGTACTTGACAAACTCGTTGGCTGCGCTATACACCTGTCTGTTGGTCAGTACACACACACGTTTGTGCCACCGCACGTTTGCCGACGGTTTCAGCCTTTGCTCCTCCATACTGGAAAAGTCGTCGTGGCCGGTGCCGGTCTTGTGCTGAATGTAGCCCACGAGAGTTTCGGAGTCAAAGAAGCGTGCGGCAAACTTTTCCGCCGTGGTCATGTCGCCTCCACCGTTGTTGCGCAGGTCTACGATAAGGCCGCGGCAGAGCATCATGTGGCTCAGCGCCTGGTCGAGATTGCCCTCACCGATGGGTGTGTTGAAGCTTTCGCAGTATATGTAGCCTATGTTGTCGTCGAGCACGCGGTATTTCAGTCCGGAAGCAATCTTGTAGTCGGTGCCAAGATAGCGGCGGTTGAGCGTGTCGCTGAAGTTCGACGGATAGTTCTCATACCAGCTCCAGTAGCGCGAGAAGTCAGCCGAACGCGAGAGGTTCACGTGGCCGTCGCGCAGTTCGGCAAGCATGTCGCCGAGCACTTCAAACAGCTGCGCACTGGTCATGCCGTTGTCTATGCGCCGGCTGTAGTCCTGGCGCACGGCGTTCCAGTCCAGTCCGTACTCCTCGCCCTTGTAACTGAAGAAGCAGTAGTGCTGGTCGATGATGTTCCACAGGGCGTCGAAGTTGCCGCGCGGAGTGTTGTCATACTCCTCAACGTCAACGCACGACTGGCACAAGGCAGCCAAAACCGCCATCAAAACGAGCATTGTCTTTCTCATGGTCTGTAGCTGGTTAGTCTGAACCGCTTGACGAATCCTATCATAAAGCGGTGCGTATAGGTGTGCGATTTGAGGTTGTTGACCGCGGCCTGATAGTAGTCGCCGAGATAACCTAAGCGCAGAGTGGTGCGGCGGCCAAGGTTTACATCGAACAAGAGTTGCTGACGGAAACACGGAGCACTGACAAAGGTGGTGGGAACAACGTTGTGGTCGTAGTCGCCGCGGGAAAACATTTCGTAGTAAGACTGCCCGTAGTTGGGGCTGAACATCACTCCCGCGAGCGGCAACTCCAGTTCATAGTTCACGGCCATGGCGCGTTTCCAAAGCCTGAAACGCCACGTGGCCATGCCCGACGGCATGATGTTGAGGTGGAAACGGGCCTGCGCCGGGTTGTTTCCGTTCACCGTATTATATACAACGCCCAGACAAACGTTGGCCATGGCGCCGGCTCTCAGTGTGAGACGGTCGCCGAGAAGCTGCCATTGGCGGTAGCGGCCTATGTAGAAGTTGTAGGAAGCCTCCAGCTCAGAGGCGGTGTTGGTGCGGTCGTCGGTTTGCGACAGGTTGGCTTGGTGCTGCATTGCCGTGAGCCAGTGTTTGCCCTCGCGGTGCAGTTCGCGCGTGGCGAGAAAAGTAAAGCCCTCGCCTTTGAAGTGCTCCTGCGACAGATAGGTGTCCAAAAGCCGCGTTTCGCCCACGCCAATCATGTAGGATGTTGTGGTAATGCGCTGCGATGGAACGGAGTCTGCCTGGGTTGTTGTCGGGTTAACCTTGGTTGTTACTTGGTTAACCTTAGTAGTTACTTGGTTAACCTTGGTTGTTATCGGCTCAATCGGTGTTGATTCCGCCAACTCAACCTGCGCCAACGAGGGCAGAGCAGCCACCATTGCCATCGCCGTGGCCAGCACTGTTCTATTGGTCATCGTTGCCGAAAAGATTGAGTTGGCCGGTTATCTCGTCTATCACCTGCTGCTCCGACTTGCCTGCATCGGGGTCAAGGTTCTCCTCTTCAGCGTTCTGCAAGTCTTCGTCGCCCTCTTGCGTGTCCTCGTCAGCCTCCTCGGGCTCGGGGAAGCGCAGCGGTTCAAGCTCTTCAACGCTCTCCACCTGCCATGTAGCCAGCCTCTTGCCCTTGGCCTTAACGCCCTTGACGGCAACAAACTGCTCGGCGTCGATCTCCATCGGGGCGCGCGACGCGTCTGCTCCGCCAAAGTTGACAAGAAAACGCGGATACACCTGGTCGGTGAGCAGCACTGGCACACTGGCCGGATTGTCGCCCAGGTAGTTCTGCTTGCGCTTGGTGGCTTCCATGAGGAAACGCTTTACGTAGGGATAGTTGTCGTTGTCGGCATCAAACAATACTGCCGTCCACGTCTTGGCTTCGTCATACTTCTCAATGCGCAGTATGTTGTCCTCATAGTGGTTGTTGACATCAAAACCGGTAATGTAGTATTCACCATTCTTGAGCACCACGAGAATGGAGTCGCCGTCGTGGAACTCGCCGAGCAAGCGTCCGTGCTCATCGTAGTTGAGTCGGTTGACGTCGGAGTCGAACCACACCTTGCGGCCTCCGAGAGTGGAGTGGCCGTGGCTCTTTAGTCCAATGCGGTGAATCTGTTTCTTGGTAAGTATGTTGCCCTTCGACGTGCGTCCCTTGATGATAATCTTGGAGAAATCGCGGTCGAAGAATATGCTTGCCTTCTTCTTTGCGTCCGACGGTTCGAGCGTAATCTTTATCACTTCGGCCTCGCCGTTGGGGTTTGCCGTGAAGTAGACCACCTTTGAGCCTGGCCGTCCCTGCGTGAGCACATACTCACGGTCGCGGGCAATGGCCGTAACGTTGAAACGCTTCATGTAGTAGTAGCCGCCCTTGCCGTCGCGGTATACCACGTTGTATGTGGTGCGGCGGTCGTTCTTCTTGAACACGCCCACGTGTATCACGTTCTTGCCCACGAATATCTTGTCGGCAACGCGCACCACCTTATATTTACCGTCGCGGTAGAAGATGATTATGTCGTCGATGTCGGAACAGTTGCACACGAACTCGTCCTTCTTGAGTCCCGTGCCTATGAAACCTTCTGCACGGTTGATGTACAGTTTCTCGTTTGCCTCCACAACCTTGGCGGCCTCTATGGTGTCGAAATTGCGTATCTCCGTGAGCCTCGGATGGTCCTTGCCGTACTTGTCTTTGAGGAATGCAAACCAGTCGGCCGTCACCTCCACGATGTTTGCCAGGTCGCGGTCCACACGCTCAATCTCCGCTTTGATGCGCGCCATCAGTTCGTCGGCCTTGTCCTTGTTGAACTTCAGTATGCGCTGCATCTTTATCTCCAGCAGTCGCAGTATGTCGTCCTTGGTCACCTCGCGCACCAGTTGCGGATAGTATGGCGTGAGCCTCTCGTCGATATGTTCGCACACGGCGTCCACATTCGGGGCTTGCTCAAACTTCCTATCCTTATATATACGCTCCTCAATGAAGATTTTTTCGAGCGAACTGAAGTGCAACTGCTCCAGTAGTTCGCCACGCTTTATCTCCAGTTCGCGGCGAATGAGTTCCTTGGCGCGGTCGGCCGAATGGCGCAGCACGTCGCTTACGGAGAGAAACTGCGGTTTCTGGTCGGAAATGACGCAGCAGTTTGGCGAGATGTTTACCTCGCAGTCGGAGAAAGCATACAGAGCGTCGAGTGTCTTGTCTGACGACACTCCCGGAGCCAGGTGTACAAGTATCTCCACCTTGGCGGCAGTGTTGTCGTCCACCTTGCGCGCCTTTATCTTACCTTTCTCTATTGCGCGCAGTATGGTGTCAATCAGTGTTGTGGTTGTCTTGCCGAACGGAATCTCGCGTATAGCCAGCGTCTTGTTGTCGAGCTTCTCTATCTTGGCCCTCACCTTTACCGTTCCGCCACGCTTTCCGTCGTTGTATTTGCTCACGTCTATGCTTCCGCCGGTGGGGAAGTCCGGGTAGAGATGGAACTCCTGGCCGTGCAGATAGCTTATGGCGGCGTCGCAGATTTCGCAGAAGTTGTGTGGCAGTATCTTGGAGCTCAGTCCAACGGCTATACCTTCGGCTCCCTGGGCCAGCAGCAACGGGAACTTCACCGGCAGAGCCACCGGTTCCTTGTTGCGGCCGTCGTAGCTCATCTGCCACTCCGTTGTCTTGGGGTTGAACACCGTGTCGAGCGCAAACTTCGACAGCCTGGCCTCGATGTATCGCGGTGCGGCAGCGCGGTCGCCGGTGAGTATGTTTCCCCAGTTTCCCTGCGTGTCCACGAGCAGGTCTTTCTGACCTATCTGCACCAGAGCGTCGCCGATGGACGCGTCACCGTGAGGGTGAAACTGCATGGTGTGGCCAACTATGTTTGCCACCTTATTATATCTGCCGTCGTCCATGCGCTTCATGGAGTGGAGTATGCGCCGCTGCACGGGTTTCAGTCCGTCGTCGATGTTTGGCACAGCACGCTCCAGAATCACGTATGACGCATAGTCGAGAAACCAGTTTTGGTACATGCCGCTAAGGTGGTGTACCGCCGACGCGTCGAAGCGTCCCGCCGGTTTGTAGTCGGAGTGGCTTTCGGCAGCGTTGCCGCCGTCGTTGGTCAGTCCTTCTTCTGTCAGTTCCTCACTTGTTATGCCGTTGTTGTCGTCCATTTCGTCGTTGCTCATTGTCTTGGTATGCTTTGGAAAAACGATTTTTATGACTCGGAAAGCAGCGCTGCGAATAGCCGCTTTCCCTCGTTTCAAGGCTCAAAGTTAGTCTTTTTTTCCGATATATACAAGTGTAGCGGCGCAACAGCCCTTTATAAATGGGCCTATAAAAACAAAAACGGAAGTCTTTGTTGCCAAAAACTTCCGCTCGGTGAACCCGATGGGATTCAAACCCATGACCTTCAGAACCGGAATCTGACGCTCTATTCAGCTAAGCTACGGGTCCTCAAAACGTCTGCAAAGGTAATAAAAAGAAAACAAACGGTGTTCTTTGGTCTCTCTGTACTATCCTTTTTGCTGGCTGCAAAGGTAATAAAAAGAAAACAAACATCACCAGTTTGGCATCAGATTTTTGTGAAAACCAGGGCTGCTTGCGTGCTATTCCAAGCCCGTTTTTCAGCGCCAAAATATGCCCTTGACATACAGACAGTTGGAGAGGCCGAAAATAACTAGGCCATTTAGCACCCGTAAGTGGCCCATTTACGATGCGTAAGTGGGCCACTTACGATGCGTAACTCGACCACTTATTTTGCGAGAATGGAATAAAAGCGTACCTTTGCAGTAGAACGGAGTTGCGCATGACGCCAAAACAACGTTGGCAAACGGACGTATCGGGCATGACGTAACCATAATATATAAGAAGAAAGACACGTACATGGAGGAAACAACACTCAAAGCAAAGCACAGAAAAACTAATCAGAACATAAAAGACTTGTTCTTCATAAGTTTCGGCATACTGCTGTATTCATTCGGCTACACGGCGTTCATACTTCCCGAAAAGGTGGTTATGGGAGGCGTGGCCGGTATATCCGCCTTGCTCTACTACGCATTCGGATTTCCGGCAGGTGCATCCATCTGGACGCTCAACATCATTCTGCTCATTGTGGCGGCACGAGCCCTCACGCGGCAGTTTGCCATACGCACCATCATCGGCGTTACCATCATGTCGGTACTCATCGGTATCATGCAGCCATTGTTTCAGAACTTCCCCATCATAACCGCAGGTGAAGACAAGTTCATGCACGTGCTCATCGGTGGAGCCTTGGGCGGTGCAGGACTGGGACTGGTGTTCTCGCACAATGGTTCCACTGGCGGCACCGACATACTCGTGGCTCTGCTCAACAAACACTTCCGCATGAGTTTCGGCCGCGCCATGCAGTTCATCGACACAACCATCATCTGCTCCTCCTATCTGCTCTTCCACAGCACCGAAACCATTGTCTACGGTGTGGCCTTCACGCTGATTGCAAGCTACGTGTGCGACTATGTGGTGAACGGATCGCGCCAAACAGTGCAGTTTATCATCATCTCCAAGGAGTATAAACAGATTGCCGACACGATAATGAACCGCGTCAACCGTGGCGTAACCGTCATGCAGGGCAAGGGCTGGTATTCCAAAGGCGATGTCGACATACTCATTGTGCTCACGCGAAAGTATGAGTCGCAGGAGGTGTTGCGCTACATAAAAACCATTGACCCCAAGGCTCTCGTGTCGCAAACGTTCTGCCACGGTGTGTTCGGTGAGGGATTTGACAAAATCAAGTAACGGTCTGAACTACATGAAAACACCGCATACAGCAATGACACTGCACATATTCAACCCTGAGCACGACCTTGTATTGGCTGCCAACACGGCCAATTTCACTGCTCCGCACGCCGTGCGCGAGTTGAAGTCTGGATTGGGTTTCATTCCCGCACTGTGGGCTTCCGACGGCGATGCCGTGCTTGTGGAAGACCGCGACTATGCCGCCAAGGCTCTGAAAAAGGCTTGTGTGCAGGCTGATGTGCCGCTGCCGGAGAACGTCTTGTTCATAGAACCGTCTGAGCTCTCGTCCGCCAACTTCTCGCAAGTGGAACCTTGGGGCTGGGATGTGGCCTTGCGCAATTACCTGTTGCGCCACCGGGTGGACAAACAGCGGTTGCCCGACCTTGAGCAACTCGACGAACTGCGCATGCTGTCGCACCGTCTCACGTCGTGCCGACTGCTGGAATCGATGTCCGGCGCCGACGGTTTGACGGGTCAGTCGTTCGCTTGCTCCTCGCTCGATGAGGTTGCCGAGCACGTCAAGAGCATGGGACAGGCAGTGATAAAGATGCCGTGGAGCTGCAGCGGACGCGGACTGCGGTTTGTTGACGACGGCGACATCAGTGAGCCGCACCTGCACGGATGGATTAAAAATGCGCTGACCACGCAGGATTGTCTCATGGTTGAGCCATATTATAAAAAGGTGAAAGACTTCGGCATGGAGTTCTTCTGCGACGCCGACGGACGCGTTTCCTACAAAGGCTTGTCGCTGTTCAGCACCGTTAACGGCGCATACACGGGCAACATCATTGCCACCGAGAACGCAAAACTTGAAGCGATAAGCCGCTATGTGCCAGCAGCATTGCTCGAAAACATAAAGGAAAGCATCTGCAACTTCATGTCCGGCGAATTGGAGGAACGCTACACCGGTCCCTTTGGCGTAGACATGATGATTGTGCCCCGCACCGACCGCGACGGTTTCCTCGTGCATCCGTGTGTGGAAGTAAACCTGCGGCGCACCATGGGTCACGTGGCTTTGTGTCTGTCGCCCGACGATGACGACATAAAGCGGGTTATGCGCATAACGGCAAACGACAATTACCAACTGAAAATAAGACCACTATGAAACCAAAACTATTGCTACTGACCTTGGCCTTGTCGTGTGTTGCGGCACAGGCTCAATACCGTTCGCAGGTGTGGAGCCCTGACAACGGCGACGGAACCTATACCAATCCTGTAATCAACGCCGACTATAGCGACCCCGATGTGTGCGTCGGAGCGTCGGGAGTTGACTTCTATCTCACCGCAAGTTCGTTCAACCATCTGCCCGGACTGCCCATTCTGCACTCCAAAGACCTCGTGAACTGGACCATCGTGGGCCATGCGCTCAAGTCGCTTGAACCGAAAGAGGTGTTCAACAAACCTGCTCACGGCATGGGAGTGTGGGCACCGTGCATCAGATATCACCAAGGCGAATACTATATCTATTGGGGCGACCCCGACTATGGCGTGTTTATGGTGAAGACCAAAGACCCTGCCGGAGAGTGGGAAAAGCCCGTATGCGTCATCGAAGGCAAGGGCATGATAGACACATCGCCGCTTTGGGACGACGACGGCCGCTGCTATCTGGTAAACGGATGGGCTGGCAGTCGCGCCGGATTCAACAGTATGCTCTCTGTGCGCGAACTTTCGGCTGACGGAACGCACGCCATAAGTGACCCGGTCATGGTGTATGACGGCGGCAACGCCAACCGTACCGTCGAAGGACCTAAGTTCTACAAGCGTGATGGCTGGTATTGGATCATGGCACCGGCCGGCGGAGTGGAGAGTGGATGGCAGTTGGCCATGCGGAGCCGTTCTCCCTACGGTCCGTATGAGTGCAAAACGGTCATGGCGCAGGGCAAGAGTTCGATAAACGGCCCTCACCAGGGTGGTTGGATACACACAGCCCAGGGCGAAGACTGGTTCATGCACTTCCAGGACAAGGGGGCTTACGGTAGGGTTGTGCACCTCCAGCCGTTGCAGTGGATAAAGGGATGGCCGGTAATGGGCGCAGCCAAGAGCGGCAGCCTGTGCGGCGAACCCGTCACAACGCACAAGAAGCCCAACGTTGGCAGTACGTTCCCGGTGGAAAACCCGGTGGAGAGCGATGAGTTCAACACCGTTTCGCTCGGCAAACAGTGGCAGTGGCCTGCCAATTACGACCAGACTTTCGGTCAGCCGACGCCCTACGGTTTCTTCCGTCTGTACACTTCGCGCATGGAAGCAAAGAGCGTTAGTTTGTGGAACGTGCCGAACATGCTTCTCCAAAAGACTCCTGCCGATGAGTTTACCGCCACAACCAAGGTGAGCCTTGCGGCAAGGAAAGACGGGCAGTTTGGCGGACTGATTATGATGGGACTTGACTATAGTGCCTTAGTGGTAAAGCGCGAAGGCGACAAGTTTCTGCTTCAGCAACTCACTTGCGCCAAGGCCGACAAGGGAAAGGCGGAAGTGGCCAAGACCATTGCGGAACTTAAACCCACTCGAAGCGACAAGATACAATACAATCCTGCACTGTATATGGATATCTATCTGCGGCTTACGGTGACAAAGGGCGCCAAGCTTACGTTCGCATATAGCACCGACGGCAAGAAATACAAGGCCGTTGGCGACGAGTTTAAGATGCGCGAAGGCAAGTGGATTGGCGCTAAGTTTGGCTTCGTAGCGGCAGAACCGGATGGTAAAGGTGTGCGCGGAAATCTGGATATAGACTGGATTAGGGTGACAAAGTAGCCAAATGAGCATCTTCAAGACCACCGCGAGATTTCTGTCGGCAAGCGTTTCCATGGTTGTGGCAACGCTTCTGCTCCTTTTGCCCGCAGTTTCCTTTGCCCAAACTCCCATGCCCAAGCATGAGGTGCGCGCCGTTTGGCTCACCACAATCGGTGGTCTGGACTGGCCGCACAGCTATTCGCGCTCGGCTTATTCGGCACGCAAGCAGCAAAAGGAGTTGTGCGACATTCTCGACAAACTGCGTGCGGCCAACGTAAACACGGTTTTGCTGCAAACCCGTGTGCGCGGTACGGTCATCTATCCTTCGGCCTACGAACCGTGGGACGGTTGCCTTTCGGGCATACCCGGGCAGTCGCCGGGCTACGACGCACTCCAGTTTGCCATTGAAGAGTGCCACAAGCGAGGCATGGAGCTTCACGCCTGGATTGTGGCGATACCTGTTGGACAGTGGAACGGCACGGGTTGCAAGCGTCTGCGCGCCAGTCGTCCTGCGTTGCTGCGCAAGATAGACGACCAAGGCTATCTCAATCCGGAGCGCAGTGAGACGGGTGACTATCTTGCAAAACTGTGTCGTGAGGTGGTCAGCGGCTATGATGTGGACGGCATACACCTCGACTACATCCGTTATCCCGAAACATGGCAGATAAAGGTGAATCGCAATGAAGGCCGAAGTTATATCACGGCGATAGTGAGAAAGGTGCACGACGCCGTGAAGTCGCTGAAACCGTGGGTGAAGATGAGCTGTTCGCCTGTGGGAAAGTTCGACGATTTGGCTCGCTACTCCAGTCGTGGTTGGAACGCCTACACCCGTGTGTGCCAGGATGCGCAGGGTTGGCTTAGGGACGGACTGATGGATGAGTTGTTCCCGATGATGTATTTTCAGGGCAATCAGTTTTATCCCTTCGCGCTCGATTGGCAGGAAAACAGTCATGGACGCATTGTTGTTCCCGGCCTGGGCGTGTATATGTTGTCGCCAAAGGAAAAGAATTGGGATGCCGACGTGATAATGCGCGAACTGCAGGTACTGCGCCGCATGGACGGAATGGGGCACGCCTACTTCCGCTCCAAGTTCTTCACCGACAACGTCAAGGGCGTTTACGACATGGTGTGCAGCGAGATAGACTCTTATCCGTCGCTCGTGCCGCCAATGACGTGGCAGTCTACCGCCAAGCCCACGCCGCCTACGGAACTGAAAGTGACGCACACACAAGACGGCGATTTGCTGGAGTGGAGTGGGGCAGAGAGCCTTTCCGACTGTCCGACGCTTACATATAATATATATGCCGCCGCGTCGTGGCCGGTAAACACCGAAGATGCTCGTTGCCTCGTGGCCACACGTCACGGACAGACCCGACTGCTGGTGCCGCGCAAGGCTGACACACCGGCGTTGAACTATGCAGTAAGGGCTATGGACAGGTATGGCAACGAGAGCCTTCCGGTTTGTAGCGAGGCTCCGACAGACGGTAGCGATGCCTTCGGTCCGCGACTCATTGTGACCGATGGCCACACTCTGCCTCTGCCAAGCATCTCTTCAGCCGTCGATGCGCAGTACATAGCCATCGAAGACCTGCAGGGACGCATCGTCACCACGGCTCCTTACGGTCGCTATGCCAACATCTCTCGCCTCGCCAGCGGCATCTACGTTGTAAGAACGCTTGGCCTCAAAGGCGTAACCCACCGATTGGGATGGTTCGTCAAGCCGTAGCGGCAGACAAAGATTGCCGTTACAAGGATGGAATAAGTCTATTGTAGTATTAGTATCCCCTTGAGATAACCGCCGCAATGGTTTTCATGCGCACATATTCGAAGCTGACATACATGAAACCGGCGTAGGGATTTGTGGCTCCATAGGAGTTTTTCATGATGAAATACTTGCCGCCACGGTCGTCGTGGGCAATGCCGACGATGGACATACAGTGGTCGTCGGTGGTTTCAAACCGCTCAAACATTCGTTGACGAGCCTCTTGCGACAGGTCGCAACCCTGCGGCAAACGGGCGACGCCTCGGGCGGATGAGAAGCCCGGTTCGCTCACATCGCCTTCCCAACACACGCCGTGGTGGTTTCTCACTGCACGCTCTATGCGATTCATCAGTGTGTCCAAAGGCACATTGAGGCACTGGTCGCGACCGATATTGTCGGGCACTTCGAGGGCAAAACGGCTGCCGAAAGGATGGTGAGTGAAACTGGTGAGAGCCTCATATTCGCCAGGTGCGCAAACGCTTCGCGCAAACTCTTGTGGCGAATATTCCGCTCCAAGCATATAAACCCGGCGAGGTTCTTGGCCGAAAGCGGCGTTGAGCATTGCGCCAATCCTTGCGTTGTTTGTCGCCAGTCCGCGCCGCGAGTTGGCCGAAGCCTTCACTCCTATGGCTATCTTGCGCGCCAGCACTGCGGTGTTCACCTCTTCGCCGTGGTGATAGGCATCGTAAGGCACCGTGCCGCGGCTCTCTATCAACCGCAGAGCACGCATGGCGGTGCCGCGAGTGAGCAGTGCAGAAGACTTGTGGGTAAGGTATGCCTCCTGCGCACCGTCCTCAAGCATCTTGCGCATTGTGTAGTAAGGTGACAGATTTACGGAGTCGCCGCGACCGATGTGCTCCGTTTCGATGGCGGCAAGCATGGCGTAGATCCAACAAGCGGGACTGCGCCCCTGGTTTTTCACGGGTGTTGAAGAGTTGAGCACCTCGGTTGTGAAGTGCTCAACAGGCTGCTCCGCGTTTTGCTTGCGGCTGCATGCTACAAGCAAAACGGCGGCTATGAGTAAGGGAAATGTGCGCATCGGAACAGATAATGCCGTGGGGCTTGCGGCTTTCTACGCCCCTTCTTTGGCCTTGAAAGCCAGTGCATACATACGCATCTGCTTCACCATGGCCAACAGTCCGTTGCTGCGCGTAGGACTAAGGTGTTCCTTCAGCCCAATCTTTTCAATGAAATAAAGGTCGGCGTTGAGTATTTCGTCGGGCGTATGTCCGCTCAACACGCGTATCAACAGGGCTATGATACCCTTCACAATCAGTGCGTCGCTCTCCGCGGAGAACGTAATTATGCCGTCGTTGTAGTCGGCTTGCAGCCACACACGGCTCTGACAACCGTCTATAAGGTTGCTCTCCGTCTTGTATTTCTCGTCGAGTGGTTTCTCGTCGTTGCCCAGGTCGATGAGCAGTTGGTACTTGTCCATCCAGTCGGTGAAGTCAGAAAACTCCTCTATCACCTCGTCTTGCGCTTCGTTAATGGTCATATCTTGTGTGTTAGTCTTTGATGTTTGTCTTTTCAAGCTTAAAGAGTTTGTCGCTCGGGCGCACCTTTTCCGGCACGGGGATGGACACGTGGCTACCCTTGGGAGCAACTTCGACGGGCTGCAACTCGTAGCGTATTTCAGTGGCGTCGAGGTATATCACGCCCGTGGTGGGACCGGTGATGAGCAGTTTGTCGCCCACTTGGAACTCTGCTGCGTCCACGGTGAACTCCGCCACGCCGAGTTTGGAGAAGTATTTCACGCCCTTGCCTATGTATACCTTGCGTTCCGTGGCGCAAGAGCCGTAGTGGCGATTCCATTCTCCGAAGGTTTGTCCCTGGTAGTAGCCGTCCCAGAATCCGCGGTTGAACACTTTTGCGAGGCGTTCGTCCCACTCGTCCTTCTTCTCCTCGTTGTCGAAAGTGCCGTCGAGCACACTCTGTATGGCCTCCTTGTAGCATTTCACCACCGTATAAACATACTCAGGTCCGCGGGCGCGCCCCTCTATCTTGAACACACGCACTCCGCTCGCCATCAAACGGTCGATGAAGCGTATTGTCTTCAAGTCCTTAGGACTCATTATGTACTTGTTGTCAATCTCCAACTGGTTGCCCGTTTCATTGTCCGTCACGGTATACGACCTGCGGCATATCTGTACGCACTCGCCACGGTTGGCCGAACGTCCAGTATTGGCCAGACTAAGGTAGCACTTGCCGCTGACCGCCATGCACAACGCGCCGTGGCAGAACATCTCGATGCGCACCTGACGACCCGAAGGACCGCAGATGTTCTGTTCAACAATCTGTCTGTGGATGTCGGCCACCTGGTTCATGTTCAGTTCGCGGGCAAGAACGGCCACGTCAGCGAACTGAGCGTAGAAACGGAGAGCCTCAATGTTGGAAATGTTCAGTTGGGTTGACAGGTGAACTTCCTGTCCAATGCTACGGCAATAGGCCATCACCGCCACGTCGCTGGCTATCACGGCACTGATGCCAGCCTCTTTGGCCGCGTCAACTATCTCGTGCATCTGGTCGATGTCCTCGCCATAGATGATGGTGTTCACCGTCAGGTAGGTCTTTATACCGTGCTTGTCACACTCTGCGGCAATCTCCCGCAGGTCGCCGGTGGTGAACGTACTGGCGGAATGCGCCCTCATGTTGAGCTTTTCTATACCGAAATACACCGAGTCGGCCCCTGCCTGAATGGCTGCGGCAAGGCTTTCGCGCGAGCCTACGGGCGCCATAATCTCAAAATCTTCAATCGCTGGTTTCACCATTGTCGTCTTTTTAGCCGATGCAAAGGTAAGCCAATTAGGTATAATGCCAAAACAATTCAGTCGATTTTCCGCCCGAATGGCCGTTGTACAAAGGCAAAATAAAGTTGGCTTGTCTTGTTCTTTCTCTCCGTTTGCATTACCTTTGTATAAGGTAAGCTACACTCGGCAATTTGAAAGTAAACTTTCATTGCGCTCGTTTGCATTACCTTTGTATAAGGTAAGCTACACTCGGCAATTTGAAAGTAAACTTTCATTGCGCTCGTTTGCATTACCTTTGCAAACATTATAAGGAGTCAAAAACATGAGAGTACTTATAGTAAGCACCTTTGAGAAGACTGGCGGAGCCGCCGTGGCAGCCGGTCGACTGATGGCGGCACTGATAAACAACGGTGAGAAAGCGAAGATGCTTGTGAGCCGTAAGGAGACAGAATGTATCACCGTGCTTGAGCGTAAGCGCAAACCGTGGTGGGAAAGGTTCGTCATATTTGTCCATCTTCATTTTTCAAGGAAACACCTCTTTGAGATAGACATCGCCAGTAGCGGCGTAGACATAACCTCTTTGCGCGAGTTCAAAGAGGCCGACGTGATTCATCTGCACTGGATAAACCAGGGAATGTTGTCGATTGGCAACATCAAAAAGATACTTGACAGCGGTAAACCTGTGGTCTGGACCATGCACGACATGTGGCCAGCCACGGCAATATGCCACTACACGCGCGGTTGCGAACGGTTTAAGTCGCACTGTAGCCACTGTCCGCTGCTTCCCGGTCGTGGTTCCGACAACGATTTGGCCAACAAGGTGTGGAAACGTAAGCGTCGTGCCCTCGACAATAGTCTCGTTCAGTTTGTGGCGTGCAGCAACTGGCTCGCCAGTGAGGCCAAGAAGAGTGCGCTGCTCGAAGGTCAAGGCATCACATCCATACCCAATCCGATTGACACCCACGTGTTTTGTCCCAAAGACAAGGCCGAAGCCCGACGCTCTCTGCAACTGCCGGAAGGCAAGCGCATAGTGCTTTTCGTGTCGCAAAAGGTGACCGACAAGCGCAAGGGCATGGAATACTTCGTTGAGGCTGTACGGATGCTCGCCGAAAAGTATCCGGAAATGAAAGACAACACGGGCATTGCCATCCTTGGAGGCCACTCGGAGGAAGTGGCGGAACAGTTGGCTCTGCCGGTATATCCATTGGGATACATCAGTGACGAGCACATGATAGTCAACGCATACAACGCCGCCGACATCTTCGTGTCGCCTTCGCTTGAGGACAACCTGCCCAACACCATAATGGAAGCAATGGCGTGCGGAGTGCCGTGCGTGGGTTTCAAGGTTGGAGGTATACCAGAAATGATTGACAACGGCAAAAACGGCTACGTTGCGGCCATGCGCGACGCTAAGGACCTGGCCAAGGGAATGCGATGGATTCTGTGCGAAGCCGATCGCGAAGCTCTTTCCAACGCTGCTCTGCACAAGGTCTCGATATGCTATTCGCAGCATAGTGTGGCTCTCAAATATATAGAAGTGTACAACCAGGCCATCGCTTACAGACGCTACAAGATATGATAACGATATCGGTAATAACCATTACATACAACGCCGAGGCGGTTTTGCGGCGTACAATCAGCAGTGTCGCCGCTCAGGACTACACTGCAGTGGAGCACATAATCGTTGACGGAGCCTCCACAGACGGCACTCTCGCTATTGCGAAAGAATATGTGGCGCAGTCGCAAACCGCCGACAACGGCCACAAAGTGAGTCTTGTTTCAGAATCCGACCGTGGCATCTACGACGCAATGAACAAGGGTTTGGCCTTGGCCACAGGCGACTATATAGTGTTTATGAACGCTGGTGATACGTTTCACTCGTCCAAAACGCTCTCGGAAGTAGCCCAAGCAGCCATGACAGATGCCGACGGTGGGTTGCCGGCAGTGCTTTATGGCGACACGGATATTGTGGATGGCGCAGGACAGTTCATCGCCCATCGCCGCCTTTCTCCGCCAGACCGACTCACATGGCGGTCGTTCATGCACGGCATGTTGGTGTGCCACCAATCGTTTTACGCCCGCACCGATATAGCCAAACGTATACCTTATAATATAATGTATCGCTATTCGGCCGATGTGGACTGGTGTATACGCATTATGAAAGAGGCAAACCGTATGCGGTTGCCTCTGCTCCGTGTGCCTGCCGTGCTTACCGATTATATGCAAGAGGGCCAAACCACACTCCATCATGGTGAATCGCTCCGCGAACGTTTCCGCGTAATGTCCTCTCACTACGGCTTTTTCCTCACAACAGTGATGCACCTTTGGTTCATCGTCCGGGCGTTTGTCAAGCGGTAAACAATACGGAAACGTTTGTCAAACTTACGGCCGAAAGCATCTTTTCAGCCAAATTACCGAACGAAACTCAGCCAAATTACCGAACAGAATACGGCCAAATTACCGAATGAAACTCGGCCAAATTACCGAATAGCGTGTTGAAGACATACGAAAAGGTTGTGAGTTTCAGATATTTGTGCTATTTTTGCCAATAGAAAGAAAATGTGGCATGAAGCAATATAAACATAGAATCGTCGACGGCATCCTCGAAAGGAAGCTGAAAGGCATGGGAGCCGTACTTATCGAAGGTACAAAATGGTGTGGAAAGACTACTACCGCTGAGGAAAAAGCAAGGAGCGTTATCTACATGAACGACCCGAAGAAGAGCGGTATGTACATGCAACTTGCCAAAATGAGTCCTCAAAGTCTCTTGGAAGGGGAAACTCCAAGACTGATTGACGAGTGGCAGTTGGCTCCAAGTCTATGGGACACGATTCGATTTGAGGTTGACCATCGTGACGAAGATGGCCAGTTTATATTGACAGGTTCTGCAGTACCGTCAAAGACCGATGAGATTAGGCATAGCGGTACAGGTCGCTTCGCCAGAATAAAGATGCGTCCTATGAGTCTTTGGGAATCGGAAGACTCTCAAGGCGCAATCAGTCTCGGCAGTCTCTTTCAAGGCAATGCACAAGTGGCGCAGTGTGAGGAAAAAAGCATTGACGACATAGCCTACCTTGTGTGCAGAGGCGGATGGCCAAAAGCGACATTGCAAGACAAAGACATAGCCTTGGAGCGGGCCTTCGACTACTATGATGCGGTTGTAAACACCGATATATCAAGAGTGGATGACATTTCCAGAGATGCCGAGCGAACGAAACGCCTGATGCGTTCATACGCTCGTTTCCAAGGTTCGCAAACATCTATCAGCAAGATTAAGGATGATGTGAAAGCCAGTGACGCCATGAGTGTGGATGATGACACGATTGGCTCATACATCAAGGCTTTGGAAAAGATGTTTGTAATAGAGGATATGCCTGCATGGAATCCTAACTTGCGCTCCAAAACCGCCATTCGAACATCCTTTACCCGATACTTTGTTGACCCTTCCATAGCCGTTGCAGCCTTAGGCGTCGGCCCTAAAGACCTTATTAACGACCTTGAGACATTTGGTTTGCTGTTTGAAACCATGTGCGTTAGGGACTTGCGGGTTTATGCAGATGCTCTCGGCGGAACGGTATATCACTATCGCGACAAAAACGGTTTGGAATGTGATGCGGTAGTACATCTCCGGAATGGAGATTATGGGCTCATCGAAATCAAACTTGGCGGAGACAATCTGATTGAAGAAGGTGCTTCCTCTCTAAAGGAACTCGCTGCCAAGATTGACACAACCAAAATGAAAGTTCCTTCATTCTTGATGGTTATAATAGGTATAGGCTCATACGCTTATCAACGTGACGATGGGGTATGGGTCGTTCCGATAAGTAGTCTGAAGGACTAAAAGACAAACGATAAACACGAATATTCACCTCTAAAACAATAAAGACAGTGGCAAGAAACGATAAAAGCACTAAGGACAAAAGCGACAAGACAACAAACAGTTCGTCCAAGAAAACCACGAGGAAGAGAA
>CAVKVO010000008.1:0-21808 GCA_963659575.1 Prevotella sp. CAG:1031 | reverse complement strand
GGCGAATGCGCTAAGACTCTATATGATCTTATAATATGTCACATCCATAAAAAATATATCTATGAATCAGAAAAACAAAGTTCCTACAGTTGTGATAACGGACTTGTCCAATAGAATCAACTATTATCAATGGTTTGTATATGGTTTTATGCTTTTGAACAAGAAAGGTGTCATCAAGCTAAGATTTGAGTTGCCCTTTTCCCAAAGGGTATGGCTTTTTGATATTCTTCCTTTATTTGTTCTTGGCTTTAATAAAATCAAACGGCGTTTCTGTGAATCTGCTGAGGTGAAGCCCAAAGCTTATTTTAGGGGATATGTCATAGACGAAAACGGGCAACATTCTTTTTGCATCGATTCTGCCGATAGTCCAAATATGTTCAGTGGCAAACTGTTGAAAGAATGTGATGTCTATTTCAAGATGCAATGCCCAAAGGAATTTGATGAGAGAGGTTTCAAGATAGGCAATGAGTATATTCCTTTCTTTGATTCAGCGTTTGAAAATCCAGCAGACGAGGGTAAGGTAAAAGCAAAGAGAAAGCTATGTCCCGAGGTCTATCAATATAATGATAAGATTAAACCCTTGTTGTTGGCGGTTCGTAAAATTGGTAGAACCTGCTCTTTTCGGTCGTTGGATGCGGCCTATAAGAATCTACTTTCAGCTCGGTCGGTAAAACAGACAGAGAAGGCAATGTGTTACTTCGGTGACGCTGCTGGTCCAGTACCCACGGCACATGTAACAGAACCCGATTGGGACTGGGAGTCCGACATACTGGGATATTTCGGTGCTAAGATGAACCATCCCAACGAGAAGAGAGCCAAAATAGCCGACATCATGCAGACTCTCGGAGATGGCTATGACGCAAGAATAATCAACCGTGGCAATTCTGATACAGGGAAAAAGACAAATCCGGAATTGGTGATACCGTTGAAAGACTTTTCAAAGCATGTTGCCAAGTTTCAGTATAATGTGAATGTCTCAGGTTATCGTACAAGTATTCCTTGTCGTTTCATCGACAGTTTTGTCTGCGGTACAGCCATTGCAACGGACAATCTCCACGTGAAATGGTATCATCCGTTTGGTGACGAGGTGACGGAGATTGGCGAAATGGGTTATCTTCCCGACAAAGAGGTGGATTATACTGAGGTGAAAGAAAAACTGAAGGGATTGAGACCCGTCAGCAAGGAGTATGTCATCGAGCAATATGAAAAGTATTGGGCACCAGATAAGGTAGCGCAGTATATGTTAGAAACAATAACAAGCGTACATTGAAACACGTTTGTTGGATAACGGCATAAACGAAAAAAAAGCGAGGGTGGCAAACTGTTGTTTGCCACCCTCGTTGGGAAAAGTTTCTGTCTGTTTGAAGGTTGCTGTGATTAGCAGATTTTTCTTGAACCGTCGCTAATTACGACATCGTAGACCTTGGGAGAATGACCGAACTTAGCGGCGAACTTCTCTTTTGCGTCAGCGATGAACTTGTCGTAAAGTTCGTCTTTCACAAGGTTGATGGTGCATCCGCCGAAGCCACCACCCATGATACGGCTTCCGGTCACGCCGTTCTCCTTGGCGATATCGTTGAGATAGTCAAGTTCCTCGCATGACACCTCATACTCCTTGGACAGTCCGTAGTGGGTTTCATACATCTTCTTGCCCACGGTCTCATAGTCGCCGGCGTTGAGAGCGTCGCATACTGCAAGCACACGATCCTTTTCGCCGAGGACGAACTTAGCCCTGCGGTAGTCCTCGTCGCCAACTTCGGCCTTCACCTCATCGAGTTGCTCCCATGTGCAGTCACGCAGAGTCTCGAACTTGGCCTCCGGATGCTTTGCGGCAATGTGCTTAACCACATTCTCGCAACTGTTTCGGCGGTCGTTGTAAGGAGATCCTGCCAGTTCGTGCTTTACTACAGAATCCAAAAGCACCAGCTTGTAGCCTACGGGCTTGAACGGGAAGTACTCGAACTCACGGCTACGGCAGTCGAGACGCATCAGGCATCCCTCTTTGCCGAACACACTTGCGAACTGATCCATGATGCCGCAGTTCACTCCACAGTAGTTGTGCTCTGTGGCTTGTCCTGCCAATACCATGTCCCACTTGCTCACCTTGTTGTCGCCGAACAGGTCGTTGAGAGCAAAGGCGTAGCAGCTTTCAAGTGCTGCAGACGAAGACATTCCGGCTCCGAGGGGCACGTCACCGGCGAAAGCGGTGTTGAATCCCTTCACGTCAACGCCTCTCTTCTTCATCTCCTGAACGATACCGTAGATGTAGCGTGCCCAGCTGGCGTGCGGACCTTCGGGGTCGTTCACTTTAAACTCAACGCGGTCTTTCAGGTCGATGGAGTAGGCCATGACCGTGTCAGTGCCGTTCGGACGGATTTCGCACATGATGCCTTTGTCCACGGCACCCGGGAATACGAATCCTCCGTTGTAGTCTGTGTGTTCACCTATGAGGTTAATGCGTCCAGGAGAGGCATATATACTTCCTTCTTTGCCGTCAAAATGCTTCAAGAAACGGCTTCTTACAAATTCTATTTCCATGTCTTTAAGTATTTAGAGTTAATAAAGTTTTGAGCTTAATTAATAATCTTCGTCGTGTTTGGTCAGTCCCAGTCCGATGCGGCTACCGAAGTTGCAGAACCAGATGATGTATGCGTAGAAGATAAACATTGTGCACAGTGCAATGATGACGTTTGTGTTGTCAACGATGGTACCCATGATAGGAGTCAGAATTGCTGCTCCAATCACACCAGTGTTGATCACTCCCGTTGCTGCCTTGGTGTGCGGACCGAGTTTCTGCAGACCGAGGTTGAATATCAAAGGCCACATCACAGAGTGGAACAGTCCGGCTGCAAGCATGAACCAAATTCCCACCATGCTTGTTTCAAAGGCCAACGAGATGGCGATGCACGCAGCACCGAGGCAGAGGCATGCGGTGAGCAACTTACGTGGCTTGAACTTCGTGAGGATACCGGCTCCGATGAAACGTCCGACCATCATTCCGCCCCAATAGTAAGACAGGTAGCTGGTGGACAGAGCTGCCAATGCTGCTGTGTCCATGTCCGGATGAATCAGTCTGAAACGGTAGGGCAACATAGAAGGAACACCGATTTCGAGTCCCATGTACATGAAGATGCCCAACGCTCCCAACCATACGTGAGGATACTTGAACACGCTGCTCTTGTATTCACGGTGCAATCCGGCCTCTTCTGCCTGCTTTCCTTCATCGATTCTCGGCAGCTTGAGGAATACAAGTACTCCGCATATAATCAGGGTGAACACACCCAGTCCCAAGAACGGACCAGGAACAAATTCGGGTGCAGGCACCTCACCGTTTATAATCACATAAGTGATGAACAGCGGAGCAACGGTTGTTGCCACAGAGTTCAAGGCCTGGCTCAACGTCATACGGAACGCTCCCTTTTCGTGAGAACCGAGAACCATCACGTAGGGGTTAGCCACATTTTGCAGCATAACCACTCCCATGGCCACAAGGCACATGGATGCGAGGAATATCGCATAGACATTCGCTCCGGCGTCTATAGCCCAAGTGATACCAAACGAGTTGATTAAGAAACCGATACCAGCCACGGCAAGACCAAGAATCAAAGTGTGCTTGTAGCCAATCTTGCTCATCAGGAAAGCGAAAGGTATGGAAAGCAGGTATGCACCGTAGAATGCGGAGTTGACATACTGGCCTTCTTGTGCCGTCAGTTTAAATGCTTCTGAGCAGAACGCAATCATCGAGTTGTTCATTGTGGTGATGAATCCAATGAGGAAACATACGATGAACACGACAATCAGCGCGAATGTGTAGTTCTGTTTAGGTTGTTGTGTCATTTCTTCAATGTGTTTTTAAGGAATGAGTTTTTAGGGGTTATTGATAAAAAGTAGTTGCGTCTCACTATTTCTCCACTCCGAATTTGTAGATAGTCTTCTGCTTATACTGGTCGCCAGCGTTAAGTACTACCGATGGGAAGTACGTGTGGTTAGGAGTATCTGGGAAGTGCTGGCATTCGAAGCAGATGGCCGACCTGCGCGGGAATGTAGCTCCGTGCTGTCCCTTGTAGCCGTCTGCCCAGTTGTCGGTGTACACCTGCACTCCAGGTTCGGTCGTGTAGACCTCCATTGTGCGTCCGCTGTTCGGTTCAGTTACCTTGGCTGCGAAACTCAGTTCGCCCTCTTCCTTCTTGTTGAGTACGAAGCAGTGATCATAGCCAGCACCGTTCTTTATCTGTATGTCGTCAGCATCGATGTCCTTGCCAACGGCCTTTGGTGTGCGGAAGTCAAACGGAGTGCCTTCCACCAAGCGTATTTCGCCTGTTGGAATAGACGTATCGTCGATTGGAATATAATAATTGGCGTTGATTTCGCAAACAAGATTGTCGATAGTAGGTGTCGGGTTTGCGATTCCGGCGAGACTGAAAAAACCGTGATGCGTAAGGTTCATCACCGTTTTCTTGTTTGTGCAGGCGAGATACTCTATCACAAGTTCGTTGTCGTCTGTGAATGTGAACTCTACAGTAACCCTGAATTCACCTGAGAATCCCTCTTCACCGTAGGCTGAAACGTAGTGTAGAGCCAATGAACGTGGTCCCATCTGGCGTGCGTCCCAAACCCTTGAGTGGAATCCTGTTGGTCCTCCGTGCAAGGCGTTGGGTCCGTTGTTGATGGCCAACTGGTATTCCTTGCCGTTCAGGATAAACTGTCCACGGGCTATGCGGTTGCCGTAGCGTCCGATGAGAGTGGAGAGAAACGGCTCGGGACTGTTGATCACGTCCTGTATGTTGTCGTGTCCCTGTATGACATTCGCCACGTTGCCGTCCTTGTCAGGCACCATTATTGCGACAATCGCCCCTCCGTAGTTGGTTATCGCCACTTCATATCCTTTTCTGTTGCGGAGAATGTACAGGTCAGTCTTCTTCCCGTTGATTGTGGTCTGGAAGTCTTTGCGGTTCAGACCACACAGATTTGCGTTCTCGCTGGTGGTATTTGTCATAAGTTGTTCGGTTTTTAGTTAATGATTATGTTATTGCAAAGTAACCGAAAAAAAACGAACGGGACAAATGAAGTGTTGGAAAAAACGCCGAGAGTGTGTTAAAAAAACTAATGGGTAGTTCTAGGGTGGTTCTATAAATTACCACCGTTATTTTGTTTAATATTGGATGATTTACGTTTTGTCATCTTGCGGTCTCTTTTCGGTTCAATCTGTTTACTCGTTCAGTCGTATAGCCCGCTATACTCTTTCACTCGCAAACACATTGACCTCGAAAATAGCCGCGCAACCTGCCAAAGCTAATTTATAGAACCACCCTCTATAAATTACCGCAATAAAGAGGCAATTTATAGAACCACCTTAATGAAGGTTTGACATAAAGTCTGCCACTACATAGCTGCTTCCACCTATAAATATAAGGTCATCATCAGCGGCGGCCTTGACAGCAGAGTTGAACGCTTCGCTTACCGTGGCATAGCAGTCGCCTTTCAGTCCGTGGCTTCCGGCTTTCTCTTGCAGCACGTGCTCGTCCATGGCCCTTTTGTTGTCCGCCTTCGTAAAGTAATAGGTGGCATCCTTGGGTAAGAGAGCCAGCACGCCGTCAACATCCTTGTCTGATACCATTCCGAAAACGAGGTGCTTCTTGCGGCAAGGTGTAGCCATGAGTTGACGACTAAGATATGTCCATCCACCAACGTTGTGACCGGTGTCGCAAATCACCCTCGGACTGTTTCTCACTGTCTGCCATCTGCCAGCCAATCCGGTACTGCTTACCACTTGCGCAAAGCCTCGTTTCACGCATCCGACGATGTCTTTTCCGTTGAATATATCGCTGCTTTCTACAAGAGTATCAATGACTTTCAATACCGTATTAGCGTTTTTCTTTTGATAGATGCCGCTCAAATCACCGTGGATTGCACCGAACGAAACCGTGGTGTAATCCATTCCGTTGCCGTCGGCAGACAGTTCTGCCGCAGTAACCTCCAGTTTGTCTTCCGCAAACACAATCTTTGAGTTCGCGGCTTTGGCTTTTGCTTCAAACACAGGACGAGTTTCGCTGACCGCTTCACCTATTACAACGGGTACGCCCGGCTTTATTATCCCAGCTTTCTCACCTGCAATTTTTGCCAAGGTGTTGCCAAGGAATTGCGTGTGGTCGAAACTGATGTTGGTGATTACCGATATCAGTGGCGTGATGATGTTGGTGCAGTCCAGTCGTCCACCGAGTCCAACCTCGATGACAGCCACGTCAACGTTCATGTCGCTGAAATACTTGAAGGCCAAAGCCGTTGTCACTTCAAAGAAAGAAGGGTGGAGAGGTTCAAAGAAATCCTTGTGCTCCTCGACAACCCTGACCACATAGTCCTCCGATATAGGAGTGCCGTTGATGCGTATACGCTCCTTGAAGTCCACCAAATGCGGCGATGTGTACAGTCCGACCTTGTATCCGCACTCCTGGAGTATGGCGGCTATGGTGTGCGAGCACGAGCCTTTGCCGTTTGTTCCAGCCACGTGTATGGTCTTGTAGTTGCGGTGCGGGTGATTGAAGTGGTCGTCCAGTGCAATCGTGTTTTGCAGTCCCTCCTTGTAGCCGGATGCCCCTTGACGCTCAAACATCGGCATTTGGTTGAACAGATATTCTGTGGTCTCCTTGTAGTTCATGTGTTTTAGATGTATGTATGGATACAACAAAAGAGAGCAAAGATGGCACGGCTGACTGTCGAAATCCCTTTGCGAGGGCATGACGCTCCATCGTTTCCGTCCATTTTTGCTCCCTTTCTGTATGTCTTGTATTGGAAATACTTAATCGAAGAAGTGTTTGAACTTTTGGAATATGGTCTGTTTCGTGGTTGAATCGCCCTTGAAGTTGTCGCTGTCCTTGAACTTCTCCACAGCGTTCTTCTCGTCTTTGCTCAGAGTCTTGGGGATATACACGCTTATGTTCACAATCAAGTCGCCACGACCGTGACCGTAACCCTGCACAGCGGGCAGTCCCTTGCCCCTAAGGCGCAGCGTCTTACCGGGCTGAGTGCCGTTTTCTATCTTCACCTTTACCTTGGTTCCCTCAATAGTAGGTATCTCCGCTTCACCGCCGAGAGCCGCTGTTGGGAAGTCGAGTAACAGGTTGTATACGACATCGTTGCCGTCGCGCACGAAAG
Source organism: Prevotella sp. CAG:1031 (assembly GCA_963659575.1). GTDB lineage: Bacteria > Bacteroidota > Bacteroidia > Bacteroidales > Bacteroidaceae > Prevotella. The sequence goes on along the minus strand of CAVKVO010000008.1, from coordinate 14,656 downwards.
TATCGTTGCTTTCTTCCTCGATATACACCTGAATGTCGCCGTTCACTCCGTTGTGAGGTCCTGCGTTACCCTTGCCCGGAACGTTTACGACCATGCCTTCAGCTACACCGGCAGGGATGTTTATCTCCACAACCTCTTCGCCTTTTTCCACGCCGCTGCCGCCGCACTGGTGACATTTGTCCTTTATCACCTTGCCTTCGCCGCCGCAGGTTGGGCACACGCTTTGAGTCTGCATCACTCCGAAGATGCTTTGCGTGGTGCGAGTCACCACTCCAGCACCGTGACAGGTTGGACAGGTTTCCGCCTTGCTGCCGGCTTCGGCACCGCTACCATGACAGTGTGAGCACGTAACGTCCTTGCGCACCTTGAACTTCTTGGTCACTCCGGTGGAAATCTCTGCCAGTGACAGCTTCACTTTTAGTCTCAAGTCACCGCCACGATACTGCGGAGCCCTGTGCTGACCGCCTCCGAAACCGCCGAAGCCCCTTGCACGACCTCCGAATATGTCGCCGAACATGGAGAATATGTCGTCCATGTCCATTCCGGCTCCACCTCCGAAGCCTCCGAAACCGCCTCCTGCCGGGCCGTTGAAGCCAAACTGGTCATACTGCTGACGCTTCTGCGCGTCGTGCAACACGTCGTAGGCTTCTGCAGCCTCCTTGAATTTCTCCTCAGCTTCCTTGTTTCCGGGGTTGCGGTCGGGGTGATATTTGATGGCAATCTTGCGGTATGCCTTCTTTATTTCGTCCTCTGACGCGGTTTTCTCCACGCCCAATACCTCATAATAGTCTCTTTTTGCCATTTACCTTTAGCTCGTTTTTCCGTTGTGGGGTCGGTCTCTGCCAGATTATTGTCCCACTGCCACTTTGGCGTGGCGTATCACTTTGTCGTTCATTTTGTAGCCGGCAAGCACACAGTCGAGCACTTTGCCTTTCTTGTCGTCGCCCATTCCAGGCACCATGGCAATCGCTTCGTGTACGTCGGTGTCGAAGTCAGCACCCTCGGTGTCTATCTTTTTCACGCCCAGACTTTCGAGAGCCTTCTGAAATTTGGTGTAGATGAGTTCTACGCCCTCGCGTAACACCTTCGGGTCGTCGGTCTTTTCGCCACTTGCTATGGCGCGCTCCATATCGTCGAGCACCGGCAGTATGGCAGAAATGGCCTTTTCGCCACCGTTCAGTATCAGCTCTGCCTTCTCCTTGAGCGTGCGCTTACGGTAGTTGTCAAATTCAGCTACGGAGCGCAAGTACTTGTCTTTCAGCTCCTCTATCTGTTTGTTGGCGATGTCCAGGGGCGACTCCTCCTCTTTTTCTTCCGGAGTTTCGTCCTGCTTGTCGTCGTTCTCAGCCGACTTCTCTCCGCAGTTGCACGATTCTTCCTGACAGTTTTTCTGTTCCTGCTCCTGCTGTTCCTCGCCGGTAACGTTGATATCTTTCTCCTTTTTCATCTTTATACTTCTTTATAGTTCGTTGCTTGACACACTGCAAAAAGCGTGCCGTAAGTTCCGAAACTACTCTCCGTACATCTTTGCCTTCAGAGCTTTTATGTCCTCGTCGTATATATACTGGTCATATTCCATCAGTTTGTCGATAGTGCCTTTGGGAGTCAGCTCAATGATGCGGTCGGCCACGGTCTGGATGAACTCGTGGTCATGGCTGGCAAAGAGTATGTTGCCCTTGAATGTGACGAGGTTGTTGTTGAAAGCCTGAATACTTTCGAGGTCGAGGTGGTTGGTCGGAGTGTCGAGAATCAGACAGTTGGCGTTGCGCAGTTGCATCCTTGCTATCATACAGCGCATCTTTTCACCTCCACTGAGCACGTTCACCTTCTTCTGCACGTCCTCTTCCTTGAACAGCATACGTCCGAGGAAACTCTTCATGAGCACCTCGTTGCCCTTGCCAAACTGGCTCAACCAGTCCACAAGGTTCAGGTCGCAGTTGAAGAATTCGGTGTTGTCCAGTGGCAGATATGCCGTTGTTATGGTCACTCCCCACTTGTATTCACCTGCATCGGGCTGACGGTTGCCGTTGATAATCTCAAACAGAGCCGTCATGGCCTTGGGGTTATGGCTGAGGAACACCGTTTTCTGTCCCTTCTCGATGGTGAAGTTCACGTTGTCAAACAACACAGTTCCGTCAGCGTCCACAGCTTTCAGTCCGCTCACCTCAAGTATCTGCGTACCCGGTTCGCGCTCCATCTGGAATATGATGCCAGGATATTTGCGCGAAGAGGGACGAATCTCCTCCACATTCAGACGGTCCAGCATCTTCTTGCGACTGGTTGTCTGCTTGCTCTTGGCCACATTGGCAGAGAAACGGCGAATGAATTCCTCCAGTTCCTTGCGCTTCTCCTCAGCCTTCTGACGCTGGTTCTGAGCCTGACGCAGTGCCAACTGTGAACTCTCGTACCAGAACGAGTAGTTACCCGAGAACACTGTCACCTTGCCGAAGTCGATATCCACTGTCTGAGTGCTCACCGCATCGAGGAAGTGGCGGTCGTGGCTCACCACGAGCACCGTCTGTTCAATGTTGCTGAGATAGTCCTCAAGCCACATAACCGTGTCGAGGTCGAGGTCGTTGGTAGGCTCGTCGAGCAACAGGTTGTCGGGATGACCGAACAAAGCTTTGGCCAGCATGACCCTCACCTTTTCGGTGTTCGACAGTTCGCTCATCATCTTGTCGTGCAGATTGTCCTTCACGCCGAGGTTAGTCAGCATCTGGTCGGCGTCGCTCTCGGCGTTCCATCCGTCCATCTGTGCGAACTTATCTTCCAGTTCGGCCACCTTTATACCGTCTTCCTCGTTGAAGTCGGGCTTCATGTAGAGAGCTTCGCGCTCCTTCATGTTCTGCCACAGGGGCTGATGTCCCATGAGCACGGTGTCGCGAACGCTGTAGCTGTCATATTTGAAGTGGTCCTGCTCCAGCACCGACAGACGTTCTCCCGGTCCCAGTTCCACTGAACCCTTGTTGGGCTCCAGTTCGCCGCTGATAGCTCTCAGCAAGGTAGACTTGCCGGCTCCGTTGGCACCAATCACTCCATATATATTTCCGTTTGTAAACTTCAGGTTCACGTCCTTATAGAGAACCTTCTTGCCGAACTGTATGGCAAGGTTCGATACAGTAATCATCTCTTTATACCTTATTAAAAATATTAAGGGTGGTTCTATAAATTACCACCGTGTTCTTTTTCTATACTTTGGGTGATTTACGTTTTGTCATCTTGCGGTCTCTTTTCGGTCCAATCTGTTTGTTCGTTCAGTCGTATAGTCCACTATACTCCTTCACTCACAAACACATTGTCCTCGAAAATAGCCACGCAATCTGCCAAAGCTAATTTATAGAGCCACCCTTTAGCGGTTGCAAAATTACAACATATTTCCTACATTTCAAAATAACGGATGCTCCCTACCTCCTACAATTTCATCTTCTTCTTTGCTGCCTTGCTCTCGTTTTGCACCCGGTTGAGGGCTGTCACGACGTAGGTATATTTGGCTTTGCCGTCGGAGTAGGGCAGTTGGTAGTGGGTGTCGTCAGTGATGGCTACAATCTTTGACGGGTCATTGGTGTTGACTTTCTCACCCTTGTTGAACCTGTACACCACGTACTTCGTAGCCTCGTCGCGCCAGTCTTTGCTCTTTGGGGCAGTCCAGAAGAGCACGTAGCCGTCGGATGTCCACACGGCTTTCAACCGCTTCACCTTCTTCGGGTTCTTCTTGTCAATGAACGTCATGGACGGTTGCAGGGCGGGATACTTCCAGTAGACGTTGCGGAGCATGGTGCCATATTTGCCGATGTCGTCCACAATGGTCTTGGAATACCACAGTACGGTGCCGTCGATGTTGGGCAGACTGCGGTGAAGTGCGTATTTTGCCGGCATCTGGTTTTGCTTAGGATTGTCCGTGTCGGCGTATTTCACCGTGCGCTCCACGTCCTCGCCGATGAACAGCGGACGGTTGGAGGCATATCTGCTCCACCAGTTGATCAGAGTCTTGTAGTCGGCAGTGGGATGACCTATCTGCCAGTAGAGCTGCGGCACGCAATAGTCCACCCAACCGTTGTTGACCCACAGCAGAACGTCGGCATACAGGTCGTCGTAGTTTTGCAGTCCCTTGGTGTCGCTGCCGTTCACGTCGTTCTTCTTGTTGCGGTATATGCCGAAGGGAGACACACCGAACTTCACCCAAGGCTTGATGCTAACTATGGTGTCGTGCAGCTGCTTGACAAAAAGGTTCACGTTGTAGCGTCGCCAGTCGCCGATGTTGCTTATGCCGTTTGATTTCTGGGCAAAAAGCTTCTGGTCGGGAATGGTAGCTCCGGCGGCAGGGTAGGGATAGAAGTAGTCGTCCATGTGGAGACCGTCGATGTCGTAGCGGCGCACAATGTCGCCCACTACTCGGCAGATGTAGTCCCGGTTTTCGTCGATGCCGGGGTTGAGGATATACTGGCCGTCGTATTCAAACACCAGATTGGGCTTCTTCACCGCGATATGCGACGCTGCGAGAGCGGTAGTTGTCTTTGTTTTGGCACGGTAGGGATTAATCCATGCGTGCAGCTCCATGCCGCGCTTGTGGCACTGCTCCACCATCCACTGCAAAGGGTCCCAGTATGGTTGCGGAGCACGCCCTTGCTTGCCTGTGAGGAAACGGCTCCACGGTTCGTATGGACTGGCGTAGAGGGCGTCGCACTCGGGTCTCACCTGAAAGATCACGGCGTTTGCCCCTGCCTTTTGCAGTGCGTCGAGATGAGTGGTGAGTGCATTCTGCATGGCCGACGTGGACATTCCCTGAAACTGTCCGTTGACACACTGAATCCAAGCTCCGCGAAACTCGCGCTTCTGTTGGGCGTTGAGCGTTGAAGGGAGCAGCGTTGCGAGCACTGCCACGAGCATTGCCGCGGCAGTCCTGATGCTTCTTGCGATGTATGTGGTCATGTTCATTTCAGATAGTCGTATATGTTCTTTGTCCAGTCTTCCTCGTTGATAGTCAGCATGGTGTTTATGCCCAACTTTTCTGCCGCTTCCACGTTGCGCTTACCGTCGTCGAGGAAGAGCGTTTCGGCGGGATTGATGGCTTCACTGCTCAACACATGATTGAAGAATGCGGCATCGGGCTTCATCGCTCCGCACTTGTAGCTCATGTAGAGAGCGTCGATGTAATGGTCAAGTGCATTTCCCTGACCGTCAAACCGTTCGCTACGTGCCCAATCCATCATAAACGGGTTGGTGTTGGACACCAGTACCGTGTGATAACCCTCGCTGCGGAGCTTCAGAAGTATGTCGAGATTGCGCCTTGGCACCTCCTTGCAGTAGCCCAACCAAGCGTGTTGGCACTCCTCCCAAGTGAGTTCCCGTCCGGCAAGTTGGCTCAGTCCGTCCACGAACTCCTTGTCCGAAATGCGTCCGCACTCCAGATCGCCGAAGATGCCCGACTGTGTGTATATGTCAAGTTGCTTACTTGCGTCGGCAAGTCCCAGTTCCTCAAAACGCCTTGTGGCTGTTTCAGGCGAAAGAGTGAGTATCACTCCGCCGAAATCAAACAGTATATTCTTGATTTTACCCATTGCTATGTGTATAAAAGCTTATTGCTATGTGTATAAAAACTTGTTGTCGTGTGTGTATGAAAGTCCGTTGTTGCGGATATAAAACGCACCACCTTATTATATATACCAATGGAGGTATTATATAAAAAGGTGGCTACATTCAACTTTCTTTGTCGAAGAGATTGAGCTTGTTCTTGCGCGCTTCGTCGAGCGATGCGAGCTTTTCCTGCTCCTGGTTGTACTCTTGGCGCAGGTGTTCATATCGGTTTTCCAGCTCGTTTTCCAGCTCCGGCTCCTTGTTCTTGTCCATCAGACGTGCGGCGACGAGTGCGTTTTGCGACGCATCCTTCATCCATACCACCGGACCACCGTACACTGGTGCCACCTTCAGAGCCACATGCAACTCGCTTGTGGTCGCTCCGCCAATCATAATGGGTATGTCCAACCCGGCTTCTGCCAGTTCGTGCGCCACATTCACCATCTCTTCGAGACTCGGAGTGATGAGTCCGCTCAGGCCGACGATGTCCACGTGCTCCTCCTTTGCCTTCTTCACTATCTGTTCCGCAGGCACCATCACACCCATGTCAATCACTTCGTAGTTGTTGCAGGCCAGAACTACACTCACAATGTTCTTGCCAATGTCGTGCACGTCGCCCTTTACCGTGGCCAAGAGCACCTTACCGGCCTTTGCACCACCGTCGGTTTTCTGCGCTTCAATGTGCGGTTGCAGTATCTGCACAGCCTGTTTCATGGTGCGTGCGGTCTTCACCACCTGCGGAAGAAACATCTTGCCGCTTCCGAACAGTTCGCCCACGGTGTTCATGCCAGCCATCAGCGGACCTTCGATGATGCTTACCGCCTTGGGATATTTGGCCAATGCCTCGGTCAAGTCCTCTTCGAGAAACTCCCCTGTGCCCTTTATCAGAGCATTGGCCAGCCGTTCCTCCAGCGTACCGTTGCGCCATTCGGGTGCCGATGCTGCGGTTTTGCCTGTGGCTTCACCGTTGTTCTTCGCTGCATCCGCCTTCTCTTTTATTTCAGAAGCGAGGTCAGTGAGCGCTTCGGCAGCCCCTGCCGTTCGGTTCAGTATGGCATCCTCAAGTATTTTCAGCTCGTTTTCGGGTATATCGCCGTATGTTACCTTCGTTGCGGGATTGACTATTCCGAAGTCCATGCCCACGTTGATGGCATGAAAGAGAAACACCGAGTGCATGGCCTCGCGGATATAGTTGTTGCCGCGAAACGAAAACGAGAGGTTACTCACGCCACCGCTGATGTGTGCGCCCGGCAGATTGGTGCGAATCCATTCCGTTGCGCGAATGAAGTCGGCTGCATAGGCGTCGTGCTCCTCCATACCCGTGGCTATGGCCAGCACGTTGGGGTCGAAAATGATGTCGAGCGGATTCATGCCCACACGTTCCGTGAGTATCTTGTAGGCACGTGAGGCAATCTCGATGCGCCGCTCAAAGGTCGTGGCCTGTCCCTTTTCGTCGAAACACATGACCACTGCTGCAGCACCGTAGCGCTTTATGTCGCGTGCATGACTGACAAACACGTCCTCTCCCTCCTTGAGCGAGATGGAGTTGACTATGCTTTTGCCCTGCACACACTTCAGTCCCGCCTCGATAACGTCCCACTTCGACGAGTCGATCATCACGGGCACCTTGGCTATGTCGGGTTCCGCCGCAATCATGTTGAGGAAGTGAGTCATCTCAGCCTTGGCGTCGAGCAGTCCGTCGTCCATGTTTATGTCTATCACGAGTGCTCCGTCGGCCACTTGTCGGCGCGCTATGCCGATGGCTTCTTCATAGTTTTTCTCCTTAATGAGACGGAGAAACTTGCGTGAACCGGCCACATTGCACCGCTCACCTACGTTTACGAAGCGCACTTCCGGCGTCACGTTGAGCAGGTCGAGTCCACTCAGCCACATCGTTTGGGGCTTCGGGGCAGGGCAGTGCGGCTTCTTTCCGGCCACGAGGGGCACGTATTTGGCAATAAACTCCTCGGTTGTGCCGCAGCATCCGCCGATTATGTTCACGAGTCCCTCGTCGATAAACTCGCCAATCTTGGGAGCCATGCTCTCAGGCGACTCGTCGTACAGACCCAAACTGTTGGGCAATCCGGCGTTAGGGTAGGCACTGATATAATAAGGTGCGCGGGCTGCGAGTTCGCGCAGATATACTTTCATCTGGTCGGCACCGAACGAGCAGTTGAGACCTACGGAGAAAATGGGGTAGGTGCTTACGCTTGCGAGGAATGCGTCGAGCGTCTGACCGCTCAGAGTGCGCCCGGCAAGGTCGCTCACCGTCACCGAAAGCATTATCGGGAGGTCCACTCCGCGGCGTTCCATCACCCTCATGGCAGCGTCGATGGCCACCTTTGCGTTGAGTGTGTCGAATATTGTCTCAATCAAAATGGCGTCCACACCGCCTTCAACCAGCGCGTCAATCTGCTCAGTGTAGGCATCCAACAAGGTGTCGTAGGTCAGTTCGCGCGCCGCAGGGTCGCTCACGTCGGGACTCATGGAGCAGGTTTTGTTGGTAGGACCCACCGAACCCGCCACAAATCGCGGCCACTCGGGAGTGGAATACTGGTCGGCTGCGCGCCGTGCGATGCGTGCTCCTTCAAGAGCCATCTCGCCGCTGAAGTCCTCCAAGCCGTAGTCAGCCTCCGAAATGCGCTGGCTACTGAACGTGTTGGTGGTTATAATGTCAGCTCCAACGGCCAGATACTTGCAGTGAATGTCGCTAATGACATCCGGGCGCGTGATGTTGAGCATATCGTTGTTGCCCTTCATCGTGCCGTCGAAGTCCTTGAAGCGGCTGCCGCGGAAGTCTTCTTCCTCCAGGCCGTACTGCTGTATCATCGTACCCATGGCTCCGTCGAGCACGAGTATGCGCTTTTTGATGATGTCTCTAAGAGTCATGGATTTAGCTTCTTTCGTTTGAGTATGCGTGTCGGGTAAAATGTTTAGTAGTGCTTCATCGCTCTGTCCATCTCTCTGCGGTCTTCCTTCTCCTTGAGAGTCTGCCTCTTGTCGAAATCCTTCTTACCTTTGCACAGGGCGATGTCCATTTTTGCGCGCCCGTTGCCGTCGATGAACACCAGCAGCGGCACAATGGTGTAGCCAGTTTGCTTTGTGGCGCTCTGCAACTTCTGTATCTCCCGTTTGTTGAGCAGCAGTTTGCGGTCGCGTTTCATCTCGTGGTTGTTGTACGAACCGTAGAAATACGGGCTTACGTTCATGCCTTTCACCCATATTTCGCCGTTGTTGATGAAACAGAACGAGTCGACAAGACTGGCTTTGCCCATCCTTATCGACTTTATCTCCGTGCCTGTGAGCACAATGCCGGCTGTGTATGTGTCAATGAAGAAGTACTCGAACGAGGCCTTCTTGTTGCGTATGTTCACAGGACTCTTTTTCCTAATCAGTTCTTCTTCCTTGTTCATTGGTGCAAAAATGTATGTTTGGAGGACAGTAGCCGGAGGTTATCCGCCGTCGTGTCCATGTTTTTCCGTTTTCTGTCTCTTGGGTTTGCGATGATTGATGCCGCAACGAATGTCACTCTATATCGCAACGAGTGCTGCTTAACTGTTGTGTCAAGCGTCACTTAACTATCGTGGCAAACCTTTCAATGTGGCTGTCTATGTAGTGCGCCACGGCTTCCGTCCACTCCTCTTCGTACTCCACAAAGGCGTCGTCGAGGTCGTCAAACTGCGGAAACTGCTCAAACATGGCCATAAAGTCCTCGTCGGAGCATTCTATTTCTATCTCCGTGCGGTATTTGCCGTACAGTTTGTGACCTCTGTTTATGAGAGTAGCGAGCGTGTCTATGCCCCACAGACGCATGGCTTTGCCAAACGGGTTGCGGAAGATGAAACCTCCGTAGCCGTTGTGTATCAGTTGCACGAATCCGCCGTCCATCACTTCAGTGCGGAGAGTGTCGTAGGCCAGCAGAGTGATCTGGTCTGCGTTGAGTTCCTGCATAGTTTCGGCGGTAAGTTCGCCGCCGATAGCGGTGCGGATGGCGTTGACAAACACCTCGACAAAGGCGTCCATGCCGTCTTGCGCCGCCTGTTTCAGCACTTGGTCGTCTATCTTTACTTCAGTCATGCCTTAGGTTTGTTTTCGTTGCGTCTGTCTCTGCAACAACTGTTCCGTTGGTTTCTCCAACCGTTCCGATGGGGTTGCGATAGCCTTTCCGTTGGTTTGTTACAACCGCTTCGTGTACTTGCAATTATTGCAGACGGAATTATATATCTATTTATCGGAAAATAGCGCAGCCTGAAACAGTCAGACTGCGCTATTCAATATGTGCGTGGTTTCCGCTTTCAGCGCGGTCCAGTTTACTTCACTTTGGCTACGATTGCCTTGAAAGCCTCCGGGTTGTTAACAGCGAGGTCAGCGAGCACCTTGCGGTTGATCTCGATTCCAGCCTTGTGGAGTGCTCCCATGAGCGTAGAGTAGCTCATGTTTTCCAGACGTGCGGCAGCGTTGATACGCTGAATCCACAGTGAGCGGAAGTTACGTTTCTTATTGCGGCGGTCACGGTAAGCATAAGTCAAACCCTTCTCCCAAGTGTTTTTGGCTACCGTCCACACGTTTTTGCGGGCACCGAAGTAGCCGCGTGTGAGTTTCAGAATTCTTTTCCTCTTTGCTCTTGAAGCAACATGATTTACTGATCTTGGCATAGTTTTGTTCTTTTAACGTTAGACAAAGTGGGATTAACGGAGACACAGCAAGTCGCGAACCTGCTTCATGTCGTCGGTGTCAACGACAGTCTGGTGTACCAAATTACGCTTCTGCTTCTTGGTCTTCTTGGTCAAGATGTGGCTGTGGAAAGCGTGATGTCTCTTAATCTTACCTGTTCCGGTCAAGCGAAATCTCTTCTTTGCGCCGGAGTTTGTCTTTACTTTTGGCATTTTTTTGTTGTTTATTATTGTTGTTTATTGCTGTGGCAACGCATATACCGGGCGTTACGCACATTTTTCTTCTTCTTACTTTGTTGGCTTATTCCTCGCCTTTGAGCTTCTTGAGCGCATCGGGACTAATCTTGGCGTTTGCCAAAAGACCGCCGTTGGCCGGAGTTTCGGTTGCTTCAGCTGCAGCTTCGTTTGCGTTGGCGGCAGCGTTTTCGCTCTCCCTCTTCTCCTTGTCCAGTGCCTGTTGGCTCTTTTTCACCACACCGGCCTTTTTAGGAGCGATGTAGATGAACATCTTCTTGCCCTCAAGCGACGGCATTCGTTCAACCTTGCCATACTCTTCCAAGTCGTTGGCGAAACGCAGGAGAAGCACCTCTCCCTGCTCCTTGAACAGGATGGAACGTCCACGGAAGAACACATAGGCGCGAACCTTGTTGCCACCGTCCAGAAATTCCTTGGCGTGCTTCAACTTGAAGTTGTAGTCGTGCTCGTCGGTCTGGGGTCCGAAGCGTATTTCCTTCACCTCAACCTTCACCTGCTTGGCCTTGAGTTCCTTGGCGCGTTTTTTCTGCTGGTAAAGGAATTTGGAATAGTCAATGAGACGGCATACCGGAGGGGTTGCGTTTGGCGAAATCTCAACCAAGTCCACACCTTGCTCGCGAGCCATATCCAAGGCTTGGCGCGTCGGGACGACTGTTGAGCCGTTGTCGTCTGTGATGCGTACTTCACGCACTCGAATCTGCTCGTTTACACGGTACTGATTCTTATTCTTGTCATTCTTCATTGGCTATTTTTGAAAATCGGATGCAAAGTTAGCACATTCCTTATAATTACCAAAACTTTTGTCGGTTTTTATTTCGGGTGTTTCCATAATTTTCCACCTTATTTATATAGGGGTTATGGTGGGTATAGCTTATGTCATCGCCTTGAATAAACCTGCGCCAAAACCGCTGCGCGTTCGGCTAAGGAGGCACATGGTAGGAGGTACGGTGCCCGTTTTGAGGGCCAAAACCAGTCATCCGTCTGAAATAGTCCGAAAAACTGTAAGCAAAGAGCTGCGATTTGCTTACGATATATCCAATAGGTGAAAATTCAAAGAGAATCTGTAAGCAAAACAAATCAGTTTGGTTTCGGACTGAAAGTGGCCCTGTTGCGACCCGTAACTGGGCCACTTAGCTACCGTAACTGGCACAGTTACGATGGCTAAGTGGCATAGTTATGCGAGCTAAGCGTCGCGGTTGAGTGAGATTAAATCGTCACTTCGCCACGGATGTCGCGCGTCATATAGTTTCTTACTTGATGGTTGTCGGTGTATCGGGCTTGGAGATACATCAGTTTCGTTACCGCACTCTCCACCGTACTGTCGTAGCCACTGATGACACCGGCCGACTTGAGTTGGTAACCAGTGTCGTAGCGACCCATCTCTACGCAGCCTGCCATGCACTGACTGATGTTTACCACCACCTTACCGTGGCTTGTGGCATATTCCAGAGCCTTGATCAGCCATGTCACCTGCGGCGCATTGCCGCTGCCATAGGTGCGCATGACCATCGAACGCAGGCTTGGCGTCTCGATGATGCGGCGCACTATGTCCTCGCGGATGCCGGGGAAGACGGTGAACACCACCACATTGCAGTCCAACTGGAAGTGCGGTCGCATGGGCTTGGTGTAGTCCGGCTGGAGTATACGGTGGGCATAGTAGTCGATGTTCACGCCCGCGTCGGCCAAGTGAGGATAGTTGAAACTCTCGAAAGCGTTGAAGTTGTCGGCGCTCTGCTTCGTGGTACGGTTGCCGCGCATGAGGTGGCCGTTGAAGTAGATGCCCACTTCGGGCACCATAGCCGTGCCGTCGTGACGCTTTGCCGTGGCAATCTCGATGCTCGTGATGAGGTTTTCTCGGCCGTCGGTGCGCAACTGACCTATGGGCAACTGGCTTCCGGTGAGTATCACGGGCTTGGTCAGATTCTCAAGCATGTAGCTCAAGGCCGACGCAGTGTAGGCCATGGTGTCGGTGCCGTGCAGGATGACAAAGCCGTCGTAGCGGTCGTAGTTGTTGGCAATGATGTGCGCGAGGTCTATCCATAGCTTCGGCGACATATCGCTGCTGTCAATGGGAGGGTTGAACTGATAGGTAGCAATGTTCGTCCTTACCTGTTTCAGTTCTGGAACATTGCTGAGAAGATGCTCAAAGTTGAACGGTTCGAGTGCTCCGGTACGCGGATTTCTGTTCATACCGATTGTTCCGCCAGTATAAATGAGCATTACATTGTTGGTGAACGTCATCGTTTACGTGTTATTTTGGTGCAAAAATACCTAAACTTTTCGAGATTACGGATTATCTTTGCTACTTTTGCAATACCGCCAAAGGCTCATTGCGCTTATTGAACTTCTCTTACATAGTCAGAGTGTAGAAGAGTGACGGTAACTAAAAACAAAGAAAAAAGAAACTAATACATCAAAAACAAAATCACACCTTATTTATTATGAAGCAATTTAACGACGAGAACTTCCTGCTGGACACCGAAGTGGCCCAGGACTTGTTCCACAATCATGCAGCCAAAAAGCCTATCATTGACTACCACTGCCACCTGATACCTGAAATGGTGGCCAACGACCACAAGTTCAAGAGCATCACCGAGCTGTGGCTTGGCGGCGACCACTACAAGTGGCGTGCCATGCGCACCAACGGTGTTGACGAGAAATACTGCACCGGTAAGGACACTACCGACTGGGAGAAGTTTGAGAAGTGGGCTGAGACTGTGCCTTACACATTCCGCAACCCATTGTATCACTGGACTCATCTGGAGCTGAAAACCGCTTTCGGCATCACCAAGAGACTGAGCAAGGAGACTGCTCGCGAGATTTTTGACGAGTGCAACGAGAAGCTGAAGCAGCCCGAGTTCTCTGCACGCGGACTGATGCGCCACTACAACGTGGAGTGTGTCTGCACAACAGACGACCCCGTGGACGACCTGCGCTATCACAAGCAGACTCGTGAGAGCGGATTTGAGATAAAGATGATTCCGGCTTGGCGTCCTGACAAGGCCATGAACATCGAGAAACCCGAGTTCGCCGACTATGTGAACACGTTGGCTGAGGCCGCAGACGTGTCTATCACCACCTTCAAGGACATGATGACCGCTCTGCAGAAGCGTCACGACTTCTTCGCAGCCAACGGTTGCAAACTGTCTGACCACGGCATCGAGGAGTTCTACGACGACGAATACACCGACTCGCAGATTGAGACAATCTTCTCAAAGGCCATGCAGCACATGGAGCTCTCTGCTCTTGAGGTGCGCCAGTACAAGAACTGCTTCCTCACCAAGTGTGCCGAGATGGACGCAGAGGCAGGATGGACACAGCAGTTCCACTATGGTGCCATACGTGACAACAACACTGCCATGTACAACAAGCTCGGTCCCGACACCGGTTTCGACTCTATCGGCGAGTTCAACACAGCTCGCGCCATGAGCAAGTTCCTCAACAAGCTCAACATGGAGGGCAAACTGACCCGCACAATCCTCTATTGCCTCAACCCCTGCGCCAACGAAGTGATCGCCACAATGCTCGGTAACTTCCAGGGAGGCGAACCCGGAAAGATTCAGTTCGGTTCAGGATGGTGGTTCAACGACCAGCTCGACGGTATGACTCGCCAGATCAACGCACTCTCAGTGCTCGGTCTGCTCAGCCGTTTCGTGGGTATGCTCACCGACTCCCGTTCGTTCCTCAGCTATCCGCGCCACGAATACTTCCGCCGTTTGCTCTGCAACATCCTCGGCAACGACGTTGAGAAGGGCCTCCTGCCCAACGACCACGAGATACTTAGCCGCATGGTGGAAGACATCTCTTACAACAACGCACGCAACTACTTCAAGTTCTATTGATAAAACGACCGGGCTTTTGTTGGTAAAACGACAATGTTGTATTGATAAAACGCCCAAGTTCATAGTAGCGTCAGCATAGATTTTGGCCGGAAGATTGCCCCGCCGCATTTGCGGAAAGCAGCTTCCGGCCATTTTTATGCCGCGCTGTTGAAGCCTGTAGTGGGCGAAGCGTCCTCGCTTTGCCCCAACTAAAAGGGCTAATGGTAGGAGGTACGCCGCCCTCGGCGTACCATTCAAGCTCAAAGGTCGTTCTTTCGCTCTGGCGAGCGATGAGTCGGCGAGGCGCCGACCCTCCTAAGTTTGCCCATGAGC
>CAVKVO010000007.1:0-24455 GCA_963659575.1 Prevotella sp. CAG:1031 | reverse complement strand
CCGTCTTTTGGACTCTTTTCAGTGCATATCGCCATCTCGCTCGGTCGTAATGCTCGCATTACTCCCTCGCTCGCTGACGATATGCCCTTGAAAATAGTCTCAAAATCCGACAAAGCTAATTTATAGAACCCACCTATAAAGTGCATAGATTTGCGCTTAGGCATTTACACCTTATTATATATATAAAGGCGGTCTCTATAAATCACCGCCGTAACAACAACAAAAACAATTTGTCTTATGAGACTGAAAAAACTGCTGATGTGCCTCGTGGCACTGTTTACCACAACCATTCTGCCGGCGCAGATGGAGCTGCCTCCCGTGCCGGTGGACAAGGATGTGAGGATTGGACACCTGTCCAACGGACTCACATACTACATCCGCTACAACAACTGGCCGGAAAACAGGGCGGAGTTTTATATCGCGCAGCGCGTGGGTTCGCTCCAGGAGAACGATGACCAGCGCGGTTTGGCGCACTTCCTGGAGCACATGTGCTTCAACGGCACCAAGCACTTCAAGGGCAACGACCTGTTGCGCTACTGCGAGTCGATTGGTGTGAAGTTCGGTACCGACCTCAACGCCTACACGAGTATCGACCAGACGGTGTACAACATTTCCAACGTGCCCACAGACCGCAGCGGTGCGGTGGACTCGTGCTTGCTGATACTCTACGACTGGGCTGACGGACTGACGCTCGACCCGGCGGAGATAGACAAGGAGCGCGGTGTGATCAACGAGGAGTGGCGACTGCGCACCAGTGCCGTGATGCGTATGTTTGAGCGCAACCTGCCGGCTCTCTATCCCGGAAGCAAGTATGGCGAGCGCATGCCGATAGGTAAGATGGAGATAGTGAACTCGTTCAAACCGAAGGTGTTGCAGGACTACTATGAAAAATGGTACCGTCCCGACAACCAGGCCATCATCGTTGTGGGTGACATCGATGTGGACAAGATTGAGAGCGAGATAAAGAGCTTGTTCGGCGCAATCGTGATGCCCAAGAACCCGGCCAAGGTGGAAGAAGTGGCCGTGCCCGACAACGCTCAGCCCATCGTCATCATAGACAAGGACAAGGAGCAGCGCGTGAACGGCATTGACCTTATGATTAAGCATGAGGCCACTCCCGACTCGGACAAGAGTAGCATGGCCTATCTGATTCAGCAGTATGCCATCAACTCTGCCATGAGTATGCTCAACGCACGACTCAGCGAGTATGCCCAAAAGCCAGAAAGTCCGTTTGTGAGTGCCGACGCCAGCTACGGACAGTACTTGTTTGCCAAGACAAAGGATGCCTTCGACCTGAGCGCAGTGCCCAAGGAGGGACAGACCGCGGAGGCTCTCGCCGCAGTATACCGCGAGGCTCTGCGCGCTGCGGAGTTCGGTTTCACACAGACGGAATATCAGCGCAGGAAGTCGAACTTCCTGAGTGCGCTCGACAAGAGGTACAGCAACAAGGACAAGCGCTACAACGTGCAGTTCTGCGACGAATATAAGGATAACTTCCTCGACAACGAACCGATACCGTCGATTGACGACTACTATGAGATAATGAAGCAGATGGCACCCATAATTCCGGTGGAAGCCATCAATATGCTGATGAAGGAACTGGTGCCGCTGAACGACTCCAACATGGTGATAACGAGTTTCAACACCGAAAAAGAAGGTGCCGTATATCCTACAAAGGAGGGTCTGCTGAAGGCTATTGCCGATGTGAGAGGTGAAAACCTGACGGCATACGTGGACAACGTGAAGAACGAGCCGCTGATAACCAAGCTTCCGACCAAGGGCAAGATTGTGAAGGAGGAGAAGAACGACAAACTCGGCTACACCGAACTCACGCTGTCGAACGGGGCTAAGGTGGTGCTCAAGAAGACTGACTACAAGAAGGACCAGGTGATTCTGTCTGCCGACGGCTTCGGTGGTTCGTCGCTGTATGACTCTCCGGCTGACTTCGTCAACCTGAAGATGTTCGACGAAGTGATTGAGGCCAGCGGTTTGGGCAACTTCTCTCACACCGAACTGGAGAAGGCACTTGCAGGAAAGATTGCCGGAGCATCGCTCTCGCTCGCCACTCGCCGCCAACTCATCAACGGTTCGTCTACGCCGAAGGATGTGGAGACCATGCTGCAACTGGTTTATCTGTATTTCACCAACATAAAGAAGGACCAGGAGTCGTTTGACAACCTGATGAAGACCTACGAGGTGTCGCTCAAGAACAAGCAACTGTCGCCCGACGCTGCCTTCTCTGACACGCTCAGCGTAACAACCACGTGCCACAACCCGCGCTTCGCTCCGCTCACAGTAGAGAAGCTGAAGCAGGTGAGCTACGACCGCATACTCCAGATAGCCAAGGAGCGCACAGCCAACGCTGCGGCATATACCTTTAACATCGTGGGTAACTTCGACGAAGCTGCCATTCGTCCACTCATCGAGCAGTACATCGCTTCGCTCCCGTCGCAGAAGAAGATTGTGAAGGGTCACAACGTGGAAACCGACCCCGTGGGCGTTGTGGTGAACAGCTTTAAGCGCAAGATGGAGACTCCGAAGTCTATGGCGGTGATGATATGGCGCAGCGACAAAATGCCTTACACGCTTGAGAATCAAATAAAGGCCGACATGACTGCCCAGATACTCACCATGATATATCTCGACAAGATTCGCGAGAAGGAAAGTGCAGCCTATACCGTGGGTGCATTCGGCAACATCTCTCGTCTGGACGAGCGCACCACCATGTCGCTGATAGCTTACTGCCCGATGAAACCCGAAAAGGCTGACATCGCGCTGAACTGTCTGCGCAGTGAAGCTGAGGGCATGACCACCACTTGCAACGCTGATATGCTCAAGAAGGTGAAGGAGTATATGCTCAAGAACTTCGACGACCGTACCAAGACCAACGCCTACTGGGAAGGTGTGGTGGACGACTACCGCAACTTCGGCGTTGACTTCTACACCGACTACAAGAAGGTAGTGGAGGCTCAAACTCCCGAAACCGTCTCCGCCTTTGTCGCCGAACTCCTGAAGCAGGGCAACCGCGTAGAAGTGGTGATGCTGCCAGAATAAGGTTGCTCAGGATTAGGAGACCTTAGTGGTCGACGCGTCCTCGCGTTGACCTTTGCTAAAAGGGCACAACGGCAGGAGGTACGCTGCCCTCAGCGTACCAATCGCTCGCCAAGAGCGAAAGAATAGCGTTTGAACAGGATTGGTACGGCGAGGGCGCCGTACCTCCTACAAATACAAAAAGCAAGCCCGCTCTCAGTCGTTTGACCGAAGAGCGGGCTTGTTGTTTTCGTGGCGTTCGTGCCGTTATTGTTTTATCAAGACGAGGGTCTTGCCGTCCATTATCAAGGACATTGTATTGCTTTTGACAGTGACTGCGTATGTATCGTCCCTGTATACCGCAGAGGCCACGCCCGTCTCCGCATTATACGTATATCCATAGTCGTCCTCTTCGTATACGGTCTTGCCGTCCAATGAAGTGACCTTGAGGTGGTACGTTGCGTCACTTGTGAATGTCACAACACAGAGTTTTTTAGCAGCATTGGTGCCCCTCCAAGTCGTTCCCACCAAGGATTTAGGTGTTGTCTGGCTGTTGCCGCTGTCCTTGTCAGAGCTGCAAGCTGCGATACCGATGCAAGCGAATATCGCTACAAGCATCACGATTAATGTCTTCATCTTCTTCATCATTTTCTCCTTTCTTTATTGTTAGTTTGTACAAAGATATGACATTTTTCCACAAAAGAGCGTTTATTGCGCCCTTAGCCTATATGGATTAATACATCTTAACGGCATATTCGAGAGTAGCCGTTATAGCCTTTGCACAAGTAGAACATCGTTTTGCTGTACACTAAAAAACGGAGAGACGCTTCGCAGTGTCTCTCCGTCGCAAACTTCAAACAACCAAAAAAAGAAATAGATTGTCTGTTACGCTCCGTCCGCTTGCACGGACGGAGCTTTTATCTGCATGAAATGCTGTTTCAATTGTTGATTATCTGATGAACAACAGCTCCCTGTACTTGGGCAGTGTCCACAGGTCGTCCTCAACGAGCAGCTCCAACTTGTCTATCTCGTAGCGGATAGACTCCATCTTGGGAGCCACTGTGTCGTGGTAAGCGATGGCCTTGTCGTGCTCGCTCTCAATCTTGTTGGCCACCTTGCGTGCGTTTATGAGTTCTTCAACGCCGCTCTCGATGGTCTGAGTGCGCTCTGCAATCTCCTCAATGAGCTTCATGTTGCGGGCAGACAGCTTGTCGGCCTTGTCCTTGGGGAAGATGCAGTTCAGCTTCTCCACGTTTCTGATGAGCATACTCTGATAGTGAGTAGCCACAGGGATGATGTGGTTCATAGACAGGTCACCCATTACGCGAGCCTCAATCTGTATCTTCTTAGTGTAGGTTTCCCATTTCACTTCGTTGCGTGCCTCAAGTTCCTTCTTCGACATGATGCCGAGGCTCTCGAACATCTTCACGCTTGCGTCGTCGAGATAGCGCTCGAAGATAACCGGGCAGCTCTTCTCGCAGTCGAGTCCGCGCTTGCGAGCTTCCTCAACCCACTCGTCGCTGTAACCGTTTCCGTCGAAACGTACAGGCTTGCAGGTCTTGATGTCCTCGCGCAGAACGTCGATGATTGCGCTTGTCTTGTCCTCGCCCTTGGCGATAAGTGCGTCAACACGCTCCTTGAAGCTAACCAAAGCCTCTGCCACAGCGGCGTTGAGTGCAGTCATGGCTGATGCACAGTTGGCCTCAGAACCTACGGCACGGAACTCGAAACGGTTGCCGGTGAAGGCGAAAGGTGAAGTACGGTTACGGTCGGTGTTGTCGATGAGCAGCTCAGGAATCTCAGGAATGTCGAGCTTCAGGCCCTGCTTGCCAGCCACGTCGAACAGGTTGTCCTTGTCGGAGCTCTCGATGTGGTCGAGCAACTCGCTCAACTGCTTGCCGAGGAACGAAGAGATGATTGCTGGAGGTGCCTCGTTGGCTCCCAGACGGTGAGCGTTGGTGGCACTCATTATGCTTGCCTTGAGCAGTCCGTTGTGCTTGTATACACCCATCAGAGTCTCAACGATAAACGTCACGAAGCGAAGGTTGTCGTTGGGAGTCTTGCCAGGTCCGTGGAGCAACACGCCGGTGTCGGTGCTCAAACTCCAGTTGTTGTGCTTACCAGAACCGTTGATTCCTGCGAAAGGCTTCTCGTGGAGCAATACGCGGAAACCATGCTTGCGAGCCACCTTCTTCATCAATGACATGAGAAGCATATTGTGGTCAACGGCCAGGTTGGTCTCCTCAAAGATAGGAGCAAGCTCAAACTGGTTGGGCGCAACCTCGTTGTGACGGGTCTTGCAAGGTATGGCAAGCTCCAAAGCCTGTATCTCCAGGTCCTTCATGAAGGCCTGAACACGGTCAGGAATGGTTCCGAAATAGTGGTCGTCCATCTGCTGGTTCTTTGCAGAATCGTGTCCCATGAGGGTACGACCGGTGAGAAGAAGGTCGGGACGAGCTGAGTAAAGACCCTCGTCAACGAGGAAATACTCCTGCTCCCAACCGAGGTTGCTCTGCACCTTCTTCACGTCGGGATAGAAGTAGTGGCACACCTCTGTAGCGGCAACGTTCACAGCGTGAAGAGTGCGCAGCAGCGGAGCCTTGTAGTCGAGGGCTTCTCCCGTGTATGAAATGAAGATTGTAGGTATGCAGAGAGTGTCGTCCATGATGAACACAGGCGATGTGGGGTCCCATGCAGAGTAGCCGCGGGCTTCGAAAGTGTTGCGGATACCACCGCTGGGGAATGATGATGCGTCGGGTTCTTGCTGAACAAGCAACTTTCCGGAGAACTCCTCTACCATACCGCCCTTGAAGTCATGCTCGATGAAAGAGTCGTGCTTCTCGGCAGTGCCTTCTGTCAGAGGCTGGAACCAGTGAGTATAGTGTGTCACACCGTTCTCCACAGCCCACTGCTTGATACCTGCAGCCACTGCGTCTGCGATGGAGCGGTCAAGGCGTGTGCCGTTGTCAATGACGTCAATGAGCTTTTCGTAAACGTCTTTCGGCAGATACTTGTACATCTTCTCACGATTAAAGACGTACTTACCGAAGTACTCATAGGGTCTTTCGTTAGGAGTTTCTACCTCCAGAGGCTTCTTCTTGAAAGCCTCTTCAACAACCTGAAATCTTAAGTTTGACATTGTTTTAAAGTTTTGTTGGTTTATTTGTTGATGTTGCTTGTCGTTTTTGTTTCAGGTGGATTCCATGCGCTCATGCAGCGTATGGAATCCTCCCGTATTTCCGCGTTGCGTTTGCGGATTATGGCTTCAGCGTAAAGCCAGCCATGAAGTATGCTTTCTGAGTGCAGGGGTTAGCTGCCACACCAGCGAACAGAGGCAGTGAGAACGAAGGAGTCACCTGGATGTCCTTTGTAGCCTTCACTTCCACGTTGGTCACAGCAAACTTGTCGTTGCCGTATGCCGCTGTCTCGAATGGTGAAACACCAACGGCTGCTCTCCAGTCGAGTCCACCGAGTTTGAACGGAGCTGACACTTCGAAGTAAGAGGTGTATGCTCTCTTAGCCTCGCCTGTTTCTTTGTCAATCTTGTTGTAGTCGTTGCCACCTATATAAGTGTACCACTGCAAAGCCACTGGACCGAAGTCGTAGCCGATGTTGCCTTCAAATGTGTGGTTGGTGCCACGTGCGTTGTAGCGGAAGTAGCGTCCAGCCGCATCGCCGCCGTCTCTGTCGAACCAGTAGTCGGTGATTCCGATATTGAATCCGCTGTTTTCATAAGCCAGAGTGAGGTCCAGTTCCTTTGGTTTGCCTGAACTGCTTATCTCAGAGCTTGCCCAAGCTGTCAGCGACAGTCCTTTGTAGGCCAATCCGATGGACGGTTGCACGCTGGCTTCGCCGCACTGCGTACCTCTCCATATATACTGACTAACTACGTCTGCCGATACAGAAGCCTCAACTTTGTCCTGTGCGTTTGCCGTCACTGCCGTTGCTGCGAGCATTGCGGCTACCAATCCAATTTTACCTGTCGTTTTCATAAGCATAAACCTTTCTTTTAAACGTGTTTGTATTTGTGTTTGTGTTGAGTAATTCGTGTGTTACCTATATGTGTTGAGTGTGTTGCTTCTGTGTATGTATCCTGCAATAGGTGATTATTTCAGCCAGTTCTTCAGGCGTTCCATAGCCTCGGCGCAGTCTTCGTGGTTGCCAAAGGCGGTCAGTCGGATGTATCCTTCGCCACTGGGACCGAAACCTACGCCCGGTGTGCACACCACGTGCGCTCCGTAGAGCATCTGTTCGAAGAACTTCCAGCTGTCGGTTCCGTCGGGAGTCTTCACCCACAGATAGGGAGCGTTCTCGCCTCCGTACACCACAAGGCCCAGTTGGGTGAGCGTGTCGCGCATCATCTTGGCGTTGTCCATATAGTATTTTATGGTGGCCTTCACCTGTTCCTTGCCTTCGGGAGTGTATATCGCCTCGGCAGCGCGCTGACTTATATAGCTTGTGCCGTTGAATTTTGTGCATTGGCGGCGGTTCCACAGATGGTTGAGAGCCACTCTCTCGCCGTCGAGCGTCGCTGCGGTGAGCTCTTTCGGCACCACGGTGTAGCCACAGCGCACTCCCGTGAATCCGGCAGTCTTGGAAAAGCTGTGGAACTCTATGGCTACCTTGCGCGCACCCTTTATCTCATATATAGAATGAGGTATATCCGGGTCTTGGATGTATGCCTCATAGGCAGCGTCGTAGAAGATCAGCGTGTCGTTCTTGATGGCATAGTTGACCCATTTGCGCAGTTCGTCCCTTGAAATCACCGTTCCCGTGGGATTGTTAGGGTAGCACAGATATATCAGGTCGACCCTACGGTCGGGTATCTGCGGCGTGAAGTTGTTATCAGCCGTACACGGCATGTAAGCCACGTTGCTCCATTTGCCGTCGGCGAGCGTTCCTGCGCGGCCTATCATGGCGTTTGAGTCGATGTAGACCGGATAGATGGGGTCGGTAACGCCCACGCTGTTGTCCCAGCGCACCAGTTCCTGAATGTTGCCCGTGTCGCTCTTGGCACCGTCGTTGACGAAAATCTCGTCGGGAGAGAGGTGTATGCCGCGCGGCAGGAAGTCGTTTTTGGCTATCGCTTCGCGCAGAAAGAGGTAGCCCTGCTCGGGTCCGTAGCCGTGGAAGGTGGTTCCGCTGGCCATTTCGTCCACCGCTTTGTGCATTGCCTCAATCACTGCCGGGCACAGAGGCTGCGTCACGTCGCCAATGCCCAGACTGATCACGTTTGCCTTGGGGTGAGAAACCTTGAAGGCGTTTACCTTTTTTGCGATGTCGGCGAACAGGTAGTTGTTCGGGAGTTTCAGGAAATGCTCGTTAACCAGTGCCATATGTTCTATCTTTTTATTGTTGTTGTGAAGTTTGTCTTGCTTGTTTTGCCCGTCATTCGTTGAGGATTATCTCGCCCTCAAACACCGTTTCGGCGGGTCCGGTCATGTAGACGTGGCCGTCGTCTTCGCTCCATTCTATCGCGAGCGTACCACCGTCCATCACTATCTTGCTGCTCCGCTTGGCCCGTCCGGTCAGTGCCGCTGCCACAGCCGTGGCGCAGGCGCCCGTTCCGCAGGCCATCGTGATGCCGCTGCCGCGCTCCCATACGCGCGTTCTTATTTCATTGTCGCCCGTGACCTGTGCAAACTCAATGTTGCAGCGTTCGGGAAACATCGGGTTGTATTCCAGTTCCTTGCCCCAACCCGCCACGTCGGCGGAGCTTATGTCGTCGGTGAATATTACAAAATGAGGGTTGCCCATGGACACAAACGTTCCCTTGAACACCCCTTTGTCTGTCTTTATTTCGCCGTCGGTCATGCTGCCGTCGGGCGTAGCCAACTGTTTTGTGTCGGCCAGTCGCGGCTCAAGCATGTCCACTGTCACGCTCTCCACCTTTTCGTCGGGTGTGACATGGAGTTTCAGTATCTTTATGCCCGACAGTGTGAGCAGTTTAATCTCCTTCTTGTCGGTGAGTTTCTTCTCGTAGAGATATTTGCCTATGCAGCGCGAAGCGTTGCCGCACATCATGGCTTCAGAGCCGTCGGCATTGAAGATGCGCATGGTGAAGTCGGCTTCGGGCATGGTCGAGCGACCTATCAGCACCAGACCGTCGCTACCGATGCCTGTGTGAGGCGCACTCCACAGTCGTGCGGCTTCAGCGGGGTCGCCTATATTATATAATAAGGTGTCGACGTATATGTAGTCGTTGCCCGCTCCGTGCATCTTGGTAAACTTGATGGTCTTTGCCATTTTGATAGCCTTTCGCCTTTAAACGTTACGATTTGTTTCTGTTTTCGTTGCAAAGGTACAACGTTTTGAAGCAAACTACAATATAGGAATGACATTTTTATCTACTTTTCAAATTTAGCTATCAATTTGAAAGCATTTTAACCAATTTCATAACAGTTTGCTTAATAAAACCTATATGTAGCTAACACAATGTCGTACCCGATAACTTCTTTATGTCTTTTTGCATTGTTTTTCTTGCTTAAAGTAACGTTTTGCTGTACTTTTGCAGCAGAAAGTTTGCAAAGTGTCAGTAATTTAATATAAGAAAGGTAAAAGATGAAAAAGATTGAAGCAATCATCCGCAAGACAAAATTCGAGGATGTAAAGGAAGCATTGCTTGCCGCCGACATCGAATGGTTCTCCTATTATGATGTCAGGGGTGAGGGTAAGATGCGACAGGCGCGCATCTACCGTGGCGTGATGTACGACACAAGTTGCATAGAGCGCATCTTGGTGAGTATAGTTGTGCGCGACAAGAACCTGGAGCGCACCGTGGACGCAGTTCAGAAGGCAGCCCAGACGGGTGAGATTGGCGACGGTCGTATCTTCGTGATACCCATTGAAGACGCCATCCGCATACGTACTGGTGAGCGCGGCGACATCGCCCTGTACAACGCCGAGCAGGAGAAGTAAGAATAGGGATAATAACAACACAGACAAACAACACACTAAACACACAGGATTATGGAAGATTTATCAATAGGACTCAACACCGTCTGGATGCTACTGGCCGCCATGCTGGTGTTTTTCATGCAGCCGGGATTTGCGTTTTGCGAAGCTGGATTTACGCGTAGCAAGAATACCGCCAACATCTTGTTCAAAAACTTCGTCGACTTCATGGTCGGATCACTGCTGTTCTGGTTCATCGGCTTCGGCTTCATGTTCGGCAGCAACGGTGAGGGCTTCATCGGAACGCCCAACTTCGGCGACCTTTCGTTCTTCACCCATCCGACAGGACTGCCCACAGAGGGCTTCCTGATGTTCCAGACGGTGTTCTGCGCCACATCGGCCACCATCGTTTCAGGAGCAATGGCAGAGCGCACCAAGTTCAACATGTATGTGGTTTACTCCATACTCATCTCTCTGTTCATCTATCCCATCGAGGGCCACTGGACATGGGGCGGAGGTTGGCTGATGAACGGTGCTGACGACTCGTTCATGATGAAGACCTTCGGCACAACGTTCCACGACTTCGCCGGATCTGCAGTGGTTCACTCTGTAGGTGGTGTGCTGGCTTTCGTAGGTGCAATGGCACTCGGCCCACGTCTTGGCAAGTATGACCGCAAGGGCAAGAGCCACGCCATTCCTGGCCACAGCCTCACATTGGCAGCTCTGGGTGTGTTCATCCTCTGGTTCGGATGGTTCGGATTCAACCCCGGTTCTCAGCTTGCCGTTGCCACTGAGGGCGACCGCGTAGCAGTTTCTCACGTGTTCCTCACAACCAACCTCGCAGCCGTTGCAGGTGGTGTGGCAACAATGGTGGTTACATGGTTCAAGTATGGCAAACCTTCATTCTCACTTACCCTCAACGGTATCCTCGCCGGACTCGTTGGTATCACCGCCGGTTGCGACCTCGTGTCTCCCCTTGGTGCAGTGATCATCGGTCTCATTTGCGGTGTGGTTCTGGTTTACTCTATCGAGTTCATCGACACCAAGCTGCACATCGACGACCCCGTTGGTGCAAGCACTGTTCACGGTGTGTGCGGTATCCTCGGTACTCTCATGACAGGTCTGCTCGCTGTTGACGGTGGCGCCTTCTACGGAGCAGGTTGGAACTTCTTCGGCGCACAGTGCCTGGGCATTGTAGTGATCGACGTTTGGGCAGCAGCTGCCGGATTCGTAGTGTTCTACGGCATCAAGAAGACTGTTGGACTGAGAGTCAACAAGCGCATCGAGGAGGAAGGTCTCGACATCTACGAGCACGGAGAGTCGGCCTACAACTAACATGATGATTCATATGATGACATATTTTAATGACTGATGACTAAACACCGAAGGGTGTGTCGCCTCTGAGCCAAGGGCAAACGGGGCGCGCACCCCTCGGTTTTCATCGTTGATTTGGGCATTAAAATCACCCATCTGCAACACATTGAAAGTCAACACAGTACATTAACCCTCAAAAAACAGGCCGTTTACGCATCGTAAACGGGCCATTTACGACCCGTAAGTGGGCCACTTACGCTCCGTAAACGGGCCACTTACAGAACGCAAGTGCGGCACTTGCCGAAAACAACGCCGCAAACCAACCTTAGAAAAGGTTTTTAACTACGACAAACAACCTAAAAAAAAGAAATATGTGTGGAATAGTATCAATCTTCAACATTAAGGAACAAACGCCGCAACTGCGGCAGAAGGCTCTCGCCATGAGCCGCAAAATTCGTCACCGCGGACCGGACTGGAGCGGAATCTATTGCGGAGGCTCGGCCATACTCGCCCACGAACGCCTCTCAATCGTTGACCCTGAGTCGGGTCGTCAACCGCTGTTCAGTCCCGACGGCAAGCAGGTGCTGGCCGTGAACGGTGAGATATACAACCACCGCGACCTGCGTCGCCGCTACGCCGACACCTATCAGTTTCAGACGGGTAGCGACTGCGAGGTGATTCTCGCTCTCTATCGCGACAAAGGCACTGCTTTTCTCGAAGACCTCAGCGGCATTTTTGCTTTCGCTCTCTACGATTCTGAGCGCGACGAGTTTCTCATTGCTCGCGACCCGATAGGCGTTATACCTCTTTATATAGGCCACGACAGCGACGGAACGGTATATGTGGCCAGCGAACTGAAGGCTCTTGAGGGTCAGTGCGACAGCTACGAGGAGTTTCTGCCCGGCCACTACTACTCAAGCAAAGAGGGCTGCATGAAGCGCTACTACACCCGCGACTGGATGGACTACGACAACGTGAAGGACAACAGTGCGAGCGTTGCTTCGATACACGACGCCCTGGAGGACGCCGTGAAGCGCCAACTGATGAGCGATGTGCCCTACGGAGTGCTGCTCTCTGGCGGTCTCGACTCGTCGGTGATAAGTGCCGTGGCGCAGAAGTTCGCCCAAAACCGAATTGAAAACGACGGCAAGACCGAAGCTTGGTGGCCTCGCTTGCACTCGTTTGCAGTGGGCCTCAAGGGTGCGCCAGACCTGGCCAAGGCTCGTCTCGTGGCAGAACACATTGGCACCGTACACCACGAAATCAACTATACCATCGAGGAGGGACTCGATGCCCTGCGCGATGTGATTTATTTCATCGAGACCTACGACGTGACCACCGTGCGCGCCTCTACGCCGATGTATCTGTTGGCACGCGTAATCAAGTCGATGGGCATCAAGATGGTGCTCTCCGGCGAGGGTGCCGACGAGATTTTCGGCGGCTATCTCTACTTCCACAAGGCTCCCAACGCACAGGCTTTCCACGAGGAAACGGTGCGCAAACTGTCCAAACTGCATCTCTACGACTGTCTGCGCGCCAACAAGAGTCTGTCGGCATGGGGAGTTGAAGGTCGTGTGCCGTTCCTCGACAAGGAGTTTCTCGACGTGGCCATGCGCACAAACCCCGAGGCAAAGATGTGTCCGGGCACCACTGTGGAGAAGAAAATCGTGCGCGAGGCGTTCGCCGACATGCTTCCCGACGAGGTGGCATGGCGACAGAAGGAGCAGTTCAGCGACGGTGTGGGCTACTCGTGGATTGACACGCTGAAGCGCATCACGTCAGAACGCGTCACCGACGAGCAGATGGCTCACGCCGCAGAGCGTTTCCCCATCAATCCGCCGCGCAACAAGGAGGAATATTACTACCGCTCAATATTCGCCGAGCACTTCCCCAGCGAGTCGGCAGCGCGCACTGTGCCGAGCGTACCGAGCGTGGCGTGCAGCACAGCCGAGGCTCTGGCGTGGGACGCTTCGTTCAAAAACATGAACGATCCAAGCGGACGTGCAGTGGCAGGTGTACACGAGCAGGCTTATAAGAAATAAACATAGAACTTCAAGACCATTTAGACACAAACAATAACAATCAAAAACAAAGGAAAAATGAAAAAGAGATGGATTATTCTAATGGCCTCGATGGTGATAATAGCCATTGCGGGCTTGTTTGCCGGCGAACCTTCTTTCGAGTGCGATTTCTCGAAGATCAACGCCGCCGATGTGGCTTGGCTCATCACAGCCACCATATTCGTGCTGATGATGACCCCCGGACTGTCGTTCTTCTACGGCGGTATGGTGGGAGCGAAGAACGTGATTTCCACCATGCTCCAGAGCTTCATCGCCATGGGACTCATCAGTGTGCTGTGGGTAGTGTTCGGTTTCAGTCTCGCTTTCGGCGATGACATAGGCGGAGTGATAGGCAATCCGTTCACGTTCCTCATGTTCAACCATGTTGGAGGCGACGTTTACACCACACCAACGGGCAACATACTCGGTGGAGCAACTATTCCTCTGGCTCTGTATGCACTGTTTCAGATGAAGTTCGCCATCATCACGCCGTCGCTCATCACGGGTTCGTTCGCCGAACGTGTACGCTTCTCGGCCTACATGTTCTTCATGATTTTCTTCTTCGTGGTCATCTACTGTCCGCTGGCGCACATGACATGGCACCCCGACGGACTGTTCATGAAATGGGGAGTGATAGACTTCGCCGGCGGTATCGTCGTTCACGCCTCGTCGGGTGTGGCTGCACTGGCAGGAGCCATATTCCTCGGTCGCCGCAAGTCATCCACACGCAAGTCGGAACCGGCCAACATCCCGTTCGTACTCCTCGGTGCCGCAATGCTCTGGTTGGGCTGGTTCGGCTTCAACGCAGGTTCTTCGCTCCACGCCGACGGCATGGCTGTGAAGGCTTTCCTCAACACCAACACCGCTTCGGCCACCGCCATGATGACGTGGATATTCTTCGACTGTCTGCGCGGACGCAAGCCTTCCGCCATGGGAGCTGCCGTGGGCTGTGTGGTAGGTCTTGTGGCCATCACGCCTTCTGCCGGATATGTCACCGTGGGACAGAGCATTTTCATCTCGTTTGTCATAACCATAATATGCAACGTGGCGGTGTATTGGCGCAGCCACTCGCGCATTGACGACGCTCTCGACGTGTTCCCGACCCACGGCACAGGCGGTATCTTCGGTACTGTACTTACTGGTATCTTCATCCAGGAGGGCCTCATCGCCGGCTCATGGGAAGGTTTCGTCATCTTCCTCTACCACCTCTTGGCCGTAGTCATCGTGATTGTCTACACGTTCATCATGAGTTACTTCGGCTACTGGCTCATCGACAAGATGATTCCCATGCGCGTATCATCTGAAAGCGAGCGCATCGGTCTCGACCTCAGCCAGCACGACGAGCACTACGGCTTCGCTCACGTTGGTGACCGCGAGATTGCCGAGTACGAACAGTCCAAGGAGGATGAATAAAGGGAATGAAGCAAGAAGAATAAGGGAATAAAGAACCCTGAATAAGGGTATAAAGCAAGAACCGTTTAATTGCGGTTCTTGCACCCTAAATTAAAAATCGGCGCCTGAAGGGAAAGTCCAAGGGCAACTGCGTATATTCCCTGAGCGTTGAAACACAAGATGTAGCCTGCGCCATAGTAGGGACAACTGCATAAAAAAGCAGACGCAATAATTGTTGCTGTACGCAGCTGATCTTCTATGCGCAAGCATTGCTGAATACAGTCATATAAGGTAAAGGGATTCAGGATAACAACATTCACAAACTTAAAACCGCCCGTCCGCTTGTCTCAGACAATGCGAACGGGCGGTTTTTAATGCCTCGTTTCACTCACTTTCTCACTTCACGATGCTCACTTTCTCACTTCACAATGATGAGATAGTAGTTCTTCTTGCCCCTCTGAACGAGCAGATACTTGCCGTCAATGAGGTCTTCAGCAGTGATGGTACGGTCGAACGCAGCGAGTTTCTCCTTGTTGAGCGACACGCCACCGCCCTGCACGAGTTTGCGCATCTCGCCCTTGCTGGCGAACACTGCGGCATCCTGAGTGAAGAGTTCAACGGCTGGCTGACCGAGTTTGTCCTTTCCCACCTCGAAATGAGGCACTCCTTCGAAGATGTCAAGCAGGGTTTGCTCATCAAGACGCAGCAGACTGTCCTTTGTGGACTTGCCGAAGAGGATGTTGCTGGCCTCCATAGCCGTGTCAAGAGCTTCCTGCGAGTGTACCATCACCGTCACTTCGCTTGCCAAACGCTTCTGCAATGTGCGCTGACCGGGGTCCTGCTTGTGCTCAGCCACAAGGTTGTCGATGGTTTCCTTGTCGAGACTGGTGAATATCTTGATGTAACGCTCTGCGTCGTCGTCGCTCACATTGAGCCAGAACTGGTAGAACTTATATGGAGAAGTGCGCTTCGGGTCGAGCCAGATGTTGCCTGTTTCGGTCTTTCCGAACTTCTTTCCGTCGGCTTTCGTTATCAGCGGACACGTCAAAGCGTATGTTTCCACCTCGCTACCAAGCGTGCGGCGAATCAATTCAGTACCCGTGGTCATGTTACCCCACTGGTCGTTGCCGCCAAGTTGCAGCTTGCAACCCAGAGTCTTGTACAGATGCAGGAAGTCGTAGCCCTGAAGCAACTGGTAAGTGAACTCGGTAAACGACAAACCGTCGCGTGCCGTACCGTTCAGACGCTGCTGCACGCTCTCCTTAGCCATCATGTAGTTGACCGTAATGTGCTTACCCACCTCACGAGCAAAGTCTAGGAAGGTGAAGTTTTTCATCCAGTCGTAGTTGTTCACCATCAGCGCACCGTTGGGAGCCTGCGTGTCGAAGTCGAGGAACTTGGCCACCTGCGCCTTGATACACTCCTGGTTGTGATAGAGAGTCTTGTCATCGAGCAGGTTGCGCTCCTGACTTTTGCCCGAGGGGTCGCCAATCATTCCCGTTGCACCGCCCACAAGGATGATGGGTCTGTGGCCGCAACGCTGCAGATGGCGCAGCATCATTATGCCGCAGAGGTGGCCTATGTGGAGCGAATCAGCCGTAGGATCGGTGCCGAGATATGCCGTTACCATCTCTTTCTCAAGCAACTCTTCCGTTCCGGGCATTATCTGCGCAAGCATACCGCGCCAGCGCAGCTCTTCAACAAAGTTCTTCTTCATCGTTATTATGGTTATCTTTTTATTTTAAGTTTCCTGTATATTTTGTTTTAGGTCATAATCACGGCACTGGGTCGTAGCCACTTCCGCCCCAA
Source organism: Prevotella sp. CAG:1031 (assembly GCA_963659575.1). Lineage (GTDB taxonomy): Bacteria > Bacteroidota > Bacteroidia > Bacteroidales > Bacteroidaceae > Prevotella. Next base: position 7,956 of record CAVKVO010000007.1, on the reverse strand, counting down.
GGATTGCATCGCAACAGTCGCCATACGGCGAGGGCGAGACCCTTTATCGGGCCGTGTTTTATCAGAGCTTGCCGCGCATATTCCGAACACGTGGGCGTAAAGCGGCACGAGGGCGGTGTGAGCGGCGAAATGAACCGTTGGTAGAATACTATCGGGAGGCACAAAAGCCATACGACAGCAGTCCGACAGCGGTGCAGTATGGCGGTCATGGGCATTGCGAAAAGTCCTTTGCAACCTTTTCGAGCAGGTTCTTTACGCACCCTGTCACTCGTGACGAGTCGTAAAGGCGGTCGGCTTGCCAGATGAAAGCCAGTGCCAAAGACTTTCCTTCAGCCTGATCCACGAGCGCAGTCAAGTCGTGTTTGTTCAGCCGGTAAGCCTCGCGTATCTGCCGCTTCACCCTGTTGCGCTTCACGGCACGCTTGAAATGGCGCTTCGACACGCTCACCAACACCTGCACGGCGGCATCCTTTTCGCCGCGTTCGGTCTGCATATACACAGCACGCACAGGGTAAGCCACCGCCGAATGGCTGCGGCCACCTCTGAAAAGGGCGTCTGTCAGCTTCCTGCTGACCATCCTTTCGCACTTTCTGAACGTGTTTGGTGATGGTTCAGACATACCAAGTATATATGGGTGGTTCTATAAATTACCACCGTAATTTTATTTAATGCTGGGTGATTTACGTTTTGTCATCTTGCGGTCTCTTTTCGGTCCAATCTGTTTGTTCGTTCAGTCGTATAGTCCACTATACTCCTTCATTCACAAACACATTGTACACGAAAATAGCCGCGCAATCTGCCAAAGCTAATTTATAGAACCACCCATGGGTGTTGATGTTTTTTAACCGTCCGAAACCCCACTTGGGGCAATCGTGAAATCGGGACGCTTCTTGTCTGAAGCCTGAAACCGGCATCCCGGTGTATAACAGAAATCAGTCTTCGTCGTGCATGAGCAGATAGTGCTGCAGTGCACCAGTCATCGACGGATACTTTTCCGTGGGCGCTTCAAGGTCGAGGCGCAGTCCGGCGTCCTTCACGGCCTTTGCCGTAGCGGGTCCGAAGGTTGCTATCGCAATGTCCTTTTGGTCAAAGTCGGGGAAGTTTTTCACCAGCGAGTTCACTCCTGCCGGGCTGAAGAACACGAGCATATCATAGTCGAAGTTCTTGATTTCCTCCTCCGTGAAGTCGTTGCTCACCGTTCTGTACATGACGCACTCGCGGTGATGGAGCTTTTTCGAGTCGAGCAGCTTGGCCACATCGTCGTTGTGCACATCGCTCATGGGCACAAGATACTTCTCCGTCTTGTGCTTCATCATCAATGGGAGCAGGTCGTTGATTTTTCCGGTGTTGCCGAAGAACACCTTACGTTTGCGGTACTGTACATATTTTTGTATGTACAGAGATATCGTCTCGGTGACGCAGAAATACTTAAGATCCTCCGGAATTGGCACGCGCAGCTCTTTTGCCAGCGTGAAGAAATTGTCTATGGCATGGCGCGAGGTGAATACGATTGCGGTATATTCAGGTATACTTACCTTCTGCTGGCGAAACTCTCTTGAGCTGATTCCTTCCACCTTTATAAAGGGGCGGAACACAAGCTCCACGCCAAACTTTTCCGCGATGTCATAATAGGGGGATTTTTCACTCGATGGTTTAGGTTGCGAAACCAAAATCTTCTTTATCATCGTGCCTAAAAGTTTATTTTCAGATAATTACCCACCAATACCAATGCGCTCCATAGGGCAACAAGGGGTATCGCTTCGAGGGCGCAAAAGTACAAAAATATTTGCAGAAAACCGCCTGAACACCTGAAAAAGATGGAATAGCTCTTGTAAAACACGAGTATTTTGGCCATCAGCAGGATAGAGATGGCGCATACGTATGCGCTTTCAAGCGACAAACCGAAATACACCTGGGTCAATTCCACCGGCAACAGTACGGCTCCTTCGGTTGCGGTGATAAACAGCAGCGACCTCAGCCACACCATGTTTTTGCGGAAACCGAAGAAAACCACGTTGACTATGGTGTATAACAGACAGCGCACTATGAAGTGGCCGGCCCACATACCGAAGAAGATGGCTATGAGCAGGTAGTGCGACGGCAGGATAAACGTGTCGCTGATGTTCTGTTGGGTATAAAAGTATTGGAAAAACGCCAGCAGCAGTGCGCCCTGTCCGGCGAGGAACAGCAAGAAACGCATCTCGTTTGACGTGTATGTGTCGCCCTTTTCGTCAACTCTCGGCTTGCGGAAAAACCGTTTGGCCTGGTGTACAAAGAAGCGGTGGTTATTGGCGAACGACACCAGACTGACGATGAAGCACACAAGTAGCGTCACCGTGATGAAATTGTCGTTCTTGAGGGAGTATGGCACAGGGTCGCCGGCCACTCCGTAGCGTCCTGCGTCCACCTCCTTGTGCAGCAGCGTGTCGGAGGAAAAGAATGTTTCCCGATAATACTGCGGCAGACTGATGTCGCCGACACTCTTGCCGATGCCATAACCGGGTATCTGAAGAGTGTCGGGACGCGAACTGTATTCTATCTCCTTGGGATGGAACACCGCCTGTATGGCAGAGTCCTGCTGCGCCGGAGTAGCGTTTCTTGGCAACCGGCTCAACACCTGATAGGGATGCAACGGCCTTGCGTCCTGCCTCGGGTGCAGTTCAATGACCTGTTCCTGTACGTCGGCCAGAGAATCTTCTTGCAGCATAACTTATGGGACTTTAACCCTTTAGAGTCCGAATTCCTTCTTTATCTTGTCTACGAGGTCGAGCTTTTCCCATGTGAACAGTTCCACTTCCATTTCCTTTGTCTCATGGTAGTGGCTCGTGAATGTCTTTTTCACCGTTTCCGGCTTCCGTCCCATGTGGCCGTATGCCGCCGTTTCAAAGAACATCGGCTGGCGCAGTTTCAACGCCTTCTCAATGGCCTTGGGACGCAGGTCGAACATCTGCGCCACCTTGTCGGCAATCTCACCGTCGGTCATGTTCACGTGACTGCGGCCATAGGTGTTCACATATATGTTCATCGGCTTGGCTATACCTATGGCATAGCTCACCTGCAACAGCAACTCGTCGGCCACTCCCGCAGCAACGAGGTTCTTGGCTATGTGGCGCGCAGCGTATGCAGCCGAACGGTCCACCTTGCTTGAGTCCTTGCCGCTGAACGCTCCGCCTCCGTGCGCACCTTTTCCTCCGTAGGTGTCAACGATAATCTTGCGTCCCGTCAGTCCGGTGTCGCCGTGGGGACCTCCTATCACAAACTTACCTGTGGGGTTGACATAATATTTGATGTCGTTGTTGAACAGCGCGAGCACCTTGGGCGAATGAATCTGAGCCTTCACCTTCGGGATGAGTATGTTTATCACGTCCTCGCGGATGGTTTGCTGCATGGCTTTGTCCGACGCAAACTCGTCGTGCTGGGTAGACACCACAATCGTGTCGATCCTTTCGGGCACGCCCTCGTCGCTGTATTGCACCGTCACCTGGCTCTTCGCATCAGGCCGCAGATAGGTCATCTCTCTACCCTGCTTCCTTATGTCGGCCAGAGTGCGCATGATGAGATGCGCCAAGTCGAGCGAAACGGGCATATAGTTTTCCGTCTCGTTCACGGCATAACCGAACATCATGCCCTGGTCGCCGGCTCCCTGATCCTCCTCAGTGCCGTTGTCCACACCACGGTTGATGTCGGCGCTCTGCTCATGTATGGCACTCAAGATGCCGCACGAGTTGCCGTCAAACTGATATTCGGCCTTGGTATAGCCTATTTTCTGTATGGTGTTGCGCGCTACAGTCTGCAAGTCGATATACTGACTGCTGCTCACTTCGCCCATGAGCACCACCTGTCCTGTGGTGCAGAACGTCTCTATGGCGCAGCGCGCCTTGTCGTCGTAAGCAAGAAACTGGTCGAGTATGGCGTCGGAAATCTGGTCCGACACCTTGTCGGGATGTCCCTCTGACACTGATTCAGATGAGAATAGATATGACATAGCCGTCCTTTTTGTTGTTTGTTTTGGGGTGCAAAGTTACAACAATTCCCCGCAATGAGCAAACAGCAATGAAAGAATGACTGCTTCGCAAATGAAGAATGAAGAATCGCTGCGCAATATTGTGCATATCATCAATGAGCAATGAAGGAGCGAGGAAGCATCCACTGTCCGATAAAACTCAAAAGAGCAAAAAAAACGAGTATAATGGAGTGATTTTTAGCAACTTCTGTATGCTTTTGTCATTCAAGTTTATACCTTTGCATATATATACCACATATATCATATAATGTATAGCCATATGAAAAACAGATTAGCCCTATTACTGTCGGCATTGCTCTTCATCTTTGGCAATGTTTCGGCACAGGAGAATGACACTGTCCTTCTTCAGCAGAACCAAGACAAACTCACCAACACTCTCCTGGATATGGCCGGAGTGAACTCGACGGAAGTGGAAAGCACGGAACCCATCCCCGACAGTACATTCCTACGTGTAGGTCCGGAGAATGTCTACTCCATGACAGGCAACAGCGGCACTGAATACAAGGTGGCCCCGAGCATGTTCAGCACTATCACTGCCCAAAACACTGTCACGCATACGCTCGACATAGGTTATCTATACTCTGTATGCACGGCAGGTCATGTGAAGAATGCTCAGGATGTGATATTCAATGTGTATTTCGACAAGAGCAGATATCAGATAGTCAAGGCTGGCAGAGACGGCACCGTCTATGCCAAGTCGTCTGTGTTGAGCTACTCCACGTCGCAGATACCCGACATCACTGATGCTAAGTATATAAACATATTGCGCGAGAAGTCGACATCCGCAATGGATATCTTCAATGGTTATGTGTCCAACAACACCCGACGCAACGAGGTGTTCCAAAGCCATGTCGACGCCAGTGCGCTCGACTATAATGACGACGGCACCGACGACCTTTTCCTCTTCTTGGGAAACACATTGTATATATATGACGGCAATACGCTCGAACAGCTATTCACATACAAACTAACATCCAACACCAACAACAGTCCTTCTGCCGTGGTGGCCGACTTCAATGCCGACGGCACCGACGACTATCTCTGTCTGGTGGCCACATTGAGTAGTTACTCTCTCCAGAACACCCGCATTATGGGACTTTACATCGGTTCCTCCTATGATGCTAAGGCGGACAAGATGACATATACCGTGCGCACTGTGTCAATCAACGAGGGCGACGTGGCACGCACAGGAAAGGCTACACGACGTGCCATGCTTACCACACGCGTATTCTATCCCTACGGCAAGAACAATGTGGCAAAACTGCTTGTGGCGCTCACTGAGATAAGACTCCAGCAAGTAAGCGGCAAGTATTACAACTTCTTTGATCATACCCTCACGTGCCTCAACATAAGCGGAGGTGATCTCGAAGCGGGCAACAACAATTGGTATACTGTGGGCATATCCAGACAGGAGCAGTCGCTGTGCCAGTTCCACACTTCGGTAGGCTATTGGTTTGGTGGCAAATACGACCGTCGCCGTCCGTTCTATTTCGGACATCCGGCTTTGGCCACAGCCTTCATTGACGGCATCAACAATCCGCAACTCATATACTGGATCAACAGGATATACGAAAATGACGAAAAGACCCAGACTTTCAGCCAACTCTATGAGATACCCAACCAGCACGAGCCCAATTACCCGGGTTTTGACCGCGTTGTGGGTGGACAGGTAGTGGCGGAAAAGACAGCGGAAGGCATCAGCAAGGGCCGCGAGATGTTCGTCTTCCATTATGCCAACTCCAATGACAGGGAGGACAGGGGCACGATATATGACGACTTCGACTGGCAGGATTATGAGTTCAAGTTGGGATGTCTGTGGCGCGACGTGAAACTGAAGTCTGCCTCGTGGAACTTCGTCTCCACCAATCCTATTACCGAGACAAGCGGCTCAAGGCTTACGTTTGCACTCACACCTGTGGAGGATGGCAAGGGCGCACTCCTCAAACTCATGAGGAAAGACGTGATATCCACCAATCCTGTGATAAGCTACGTCTTGGCAGCACCTCCTTACATCAAGGGACTCACCAGCAAATACGGCTCGGTGGCATTCACCAAGAGCCAGTCATCATCTACAAGCCACACCGACGCTACGACCTGGAGAGTCGGTGGCGGCGTGGACGTAACCGCCAAGTTTGGCGGCATATTCTCCGTCAATGTACATACCGCCGTTGTGCACAGTTGGACCAATCAGTTCAAGACAAGTGTGAGCGAAAGCGAAAGCCGCGGTTCGGGAACCCAGTCGGGCGAGGACTGGGTGGTGTTCAATTATATGCCGGCTGACCAGTATACATACAAGGTCATAAAGTGTGAGGCGGCACCCGAAATGGTCGGCGAACAGTTCAAGATTGTCAAGGTGCGCAACACGGGTATGCTCCAGAAGGGCATGTCGGTGTCCGACTACAACGAGATGGTTAAGGGCACTACCTGCCGACAGATAGGCACCAACGTGATTTCCCACACCATGGGCGACGTGAGTTCCTACAAGCATGGAGCCTATGACGAGGCAGCCATGCGAAGCGCCTTCAAGGTGGACAAGTCCGACTATTTCAGATACAGCACAGCCTTTGATGTTCCTGAAGAAAACGCCGACGAGACGGTGTCGCTGTCATACAGCAAAGGCGGAAGCGAAGACCACTCTGAGTCCACCAGCATAGACGTGACGGTGTCTCTGGGCATCGGCAAACAGGAATGGGCCTGGGGCGGAGGCGTGTTTGGCACAGGCGGATGGACCACCAGCTGGACACAGAGCAAGTCGTGGGACGACACTTACCGCATCGACGCCAAACTGCCTAACGTATATAATCCCAAGGACAACAACTACACCTACTGTCTCGTGTGGTATCGCCACCGCACGGAAGACTCGGCAGGCACCGAACTTGAAAACTATATGGTGGCCAACTGGTACGTATTGGAGGACAACGTCACCACCACCATGACACTGGCTGACATCATCGAGGGCGGCACAGAAGACGGAGTGTATGCCGTGGCCGACGACCTCACCGCCGTATACAAATCCGGCGACGGCAGCGTAATCATCGCCAAGGACAACAACAACTACACGCCGAAGCAGGAGTGCAGCACTCAAGACGACCCGTACTCTAATGCAGCCTTCGACCAGAGCAACTGGATACTCATCAAAGGCACTGCCGGCATGGCGTTTGGCATGAGCAACGACATGACCACCATACCCGGCGGAACACTGCGTGGATATCTCACACGCGACGAGTGTGGCAATCCCACTCTCAACCTCCTTTCCGACGCAATAACTTTCACCGCCGGCGATGCATTCGCAGGAAACAAGATGAATATGGCAAACTTTGCTCTCGCACAACCCCAGGAGGCGCAAAACGTATTCCTTGTAACTCCGAAACCTTATGAATACGTGCGTGTGGAGAATGCAGTGCTCAACGACAGCAAGACCACATTCTCCATGCCGTCGGCAGCATCGGGACTCAACGACTACAATCTTGTGGGATTAGCAAAAATAGACTGGAGCATGGAGGACGGCATCGAGAACCACTTCAGTGCTACTGGCGAAGACTCACCATACAGCTTCTACGCCATCGCCTTCCGCAACACCCGGCGAACCTCTGGACTGCTCACGGGCGGCACCGCCGACGGCGGATGGACGCTCGCTCCTGTCCACGGCACATTTGTTGACAACTACAACTCCGGTATCAAGCTGCCTTCTGACGCGAGCGGCAAGACCGTCACCAACGTGCGCTATTTCAACCTCAGCGGCATAGAGTGCACCGCTCCTGCCGCAGGCGTCTATGTCCGGGTCACCTCCTATGACGACGGCACATCCAAGTCGGAGAAGGTATATGTGGGTGGAAGAGCGAAATAAGTAATTCAAGTTTCGGATTACACCTCGGGGATATACATAAACAAAAACCGTAAAAACACCCTGTGGTGGACAAACTCTTCGAGTT
>CAVKVO010000006.1:0-24729 GCA_963659575.1 Prevotella sp. CAG:1031 | reverse complement strand
CACTCGCTCGACGAGATGCTGCTGCTGAAGAGCCGTTTTCCGCGCAACATCGTGCTCTACACCGCCACCAAAGACGGTCAGACACTGGGCGGAACCGTGCTCTATCTCACTCCCCAAGTGGTGCATGCGCAATACATTTCGGCCAGTCAAGAGGGCAAACATCTTAGGGTTATCGACGCTATCTACGACCGTATACTCAACGAAGACTTCGCCATGTGCCCAATATTCGACTTCGGGAAGTCAACCGAAGACCACGGTCACGTGCTTAACGAGTCGCTTATTTACCAAAAGGAAGGCTTCGGAGCGCGCGGAGTTTGCTACGATACATACGAAATCGACTTGCGTTGAGCAAAGCAAAGCGTTGCGTTGAATGGCGGTAAAACGGTTACTAAGCGGTAAAACACCAATGCTTTAGCAAATCAGCAACCACGCTAACCACATCAAAACGACGTGTCGGGAAAGAGAGACTTTGGCAGTTCTCCTTTCCCGACACGTCGTTTTTATTGCTTATAAAGCGTTTCCGTCATGCAGTAATCCTCCCTTTGTGACGAGAGGAACTCCGCATGACGGAGACGGAAATCAATAGTTTTCAGCCCTAACCTGGAAGTAGCTCTGCGGATGGTCGCACACCGGGCACACCTCGGGAGCCGACTTTCCGATGACAATGTGGCCACAGTTGGCGCACTGCCATACGGCATCGCCGTCCTTTGAGAACACCTTCTTGTCGCGAACGTTCTTCAGGAGTTTGCGGTAGCGCTCCTCGTGCTCCTTCTCTATGGCTGCCACGCCCTCAAACTTGGCTGCGATGTCGAAGAAACCCTCTTCGCGAGCCTCCTGAGCCATGCGCTTGTACATGTCGGTCCACTCGAAATTCTCACCTTCGGCGGCAGCTTCAAGGTTCTCTTCAGTACCAGGAACGGCACCGCCGTGCAGACACTTGAACCACATCTTGGCGTGCTCCCTCTCGTTCAAGGCCGTTTCCTCGAAGATGGCAGCTATCTGTACGAAGCCGTCCTTCTTGGCTTTTGATGCGAAATAGGTATACTTGTTGCGCGCCATCGACTCTCCTGCGAAAGCCTCAAGCAGGTTTTTCTCTGTTTTAGAACCCTTCAGTTCCTTTGACTCGGCAGCCTTGACAAACTTGCTTGCCGGTGCCTTACACTTCGGGCACTTCTCCGGTGCCTCGTTACCCTCGTGGACGTAGCCACAAACGGTACATACGAACTTTGCCATAATAGTATTTGTTTGGTTTTAATGTATTCTATATGTTTTCTACGAGCCCCAGTGCACAGCGGAACCATCATGCATGTTTTCCGCTATGCACGATGCTTCGTGCTCACGCTCTACTGAAGGTGCATACCCCCCCCCATCATTTGCGAGTTCAGTCGCAGGAGTTTCGGCGTTGGGCGCAAGAGTTTCGGTTTGCCCGCTGTGCGCCTTCTTCTTGGCGGCGCGCTGTTCCTTTGCGAGACACTTGCCGCAAACACCCTTGTAATACAGCTGCGCCTCATCGATAACATTGTCGCCAACGATGGCTTTGCCGCCATTCACAGCCGGAGCAGGCTCGTCCATCATGTCGATGATGCGTCCGCACTTGCGGCACATGAAGTGAACGTGCGGCTTGATGTCGCCGTCGTAGCACACGCGGTGGTCGTCAACGGTGATCATCTGCGCCACATGATTGTCTGAAAGCAGGCGCAACGTGTTGTAAACGGTGGTTTTGCTCAGCGTAGGTATCTCTCCGCAGAGCGCTTTATATACATCCTCCACTGTTGGGTGGTCATGTCTCGAAATCAGTTGGCCGAGGATTGACACTCTCTGCACTGACGGTCTCAAGCCGCAGGCTCTAAGCCTTGCTGTCGCTTCTTTTATTTCCTTTCTCATTTATTATTTTCCTAACTTTATTTGTTTCGTTTTCTAATATCCTTGCGGTGTTTTTCTACAATTCGTTTCATTCTGTTTGTTTTTCGCAAAGATACTGTACTATTTCCAAAAACGAAAACATATCACCCACAAAAGTGTCTATAAAACACCTCTTTTACGACTTTTTAAGACAACAAGGGCTTATTTTGTCTACAAATGACAGTAGATTAAGCCACGGATGGCGAAAATTTTGCCATTAAAGACCTAACAAATGAGAGAGCAAAACCTTTACGCCAATCAGTATAAGTATGATGCCACCCAACAGTTCCGGCTTGATTCGCTTGGCCACAATGCCGCCGAAGCGCACTCCGAGGGTGCTTCCGGCGAGACTGAACACTAAGGAAACGATGCCGATGGTGACCAACGGGAGCGTGAGAGAAGCCATGGTGTTGTAGTCCAAGCAGGAGAACGAGATGCCCACGGCAAGCGCATCGATGCTCGTAGCCACCGCCAGGGCCAACTGGGTCATCAGTGTGGTGGGGTCGAAACTGCGCTTTTCTTCCGGTCCGAACGCCTCTTTAATCATGTTGCCGCCCAACAAGAGCAGTAGGCCGAACGCAATCCAGTGGTCGTAACCCTGCATGCTCTCGCGGAAACGGCTCATGCAAAGCCATCCGGCAAGCGGCATCAGAGCCTGAAACAGGCCGAACAGTATGCCGAGAGAGAGAAACACGCCCGGGCGCCAACGACCTACGATGATGCCGCTGACGATTGACACCGCAAAACAGTCCATCGCCAAGGCAACGGAAAGCAGGATTATATCGAAGAAATTCATAGCTTGATGTCGAAAGAATTATTTCGTTGTAGTTTTAATGAGAGTGGTCTTATGAGATACCACAGTGTTTTTATTGAGTTCAAACAACCGCCGCGATAGCATTCGCAACGCCGATTCGGCCTATGCCAGCATCCTTTTGAGATAGCCCCGAACAACCTTTCGAGCCACTCCGAGGCGGTTTTCCACGCTCTTGTACTTCTCTCCGAGGCGTTCGGAAATCTCGGAGACGCGCAGTCCGTCGACCACATTGAGCACATAGGCGGTGCGCTGCTTCTCCGTGAGCCGCGCCACTCCGCGCTCAAACAGTTCGGTCACCTCCCACGGCGAGTAGGTCACGAGGCGGTCGTCCACATTATTATATATGGCCGCAGCCTTGAAGCTCTGCTCATACTGCCGCGCAGCATGGTGGCGGCGCCAATGGTCAATGGCCATGTTGCGCAGCATGGTGTAGACAAAGCACGGCAGTGTCACCTCCGTCAGCGGTCTTTCGCTTTCGCACAGTTTCAGGAAGAGGTCCTGAACCATGTCCTCGCTCTCCGCAGGCAGTCCGCACGAACCAGCCACAAAGGCCACAAGCTCCTCGCGGTGGTGCCTGTAGTATCGCTCAACGACGGTTTGTTGCTGTTCGGTTGCGGTCATTTGGTATTTTTCTTTACGGTAGGTTTCAAAGTCCAAGCATGGCTTGACCTCTTGCAAAGGTAAACGTTTTGTACTGAAAACAAGAAGAAAACCGTGGCGTAAATGTGCGCTATGAACATTTTTTCACTCTTTTGGCTACATATTGCAACCTCTCCGACATCGCCAAATTGGATTTTTTCATAGGCCAAAAAACATGGATTTTGGGCGTTTCCGAACCACTCTCCTATCCTATTGACTCTCAACGCGTTGCAAAAGTGGGCCACTTACGCCTCAAAAGTGGGCCACTTACGGGTCGTAAATGGGCCACTTACGATGCGTAAATGGCATAGTTACGACCCGTAATTGGCACAGTTACGATGAGCAAGCGTCATGCTTGGCCACAAAGAGCAACATACATCCCGACGGAAAGCAAGTCGTCTGTCCGTTGGCACGGTATTTGCAATTACTCCGAAAAAGAACAACAACCATATAAAAACATAAGATATGCAGAAAGGAAACATTGGGGTTACGACAGAGAACATATTCCCCGTGATAAAAAAATTCCTCTATTCAGACCATGAAATATTCCTGCGCGAGATGGTTTCAAACGCCGTTGACGCTACGCAGAAAATCAAAACGCTGGCCGACAAGGGCGACTTCAAGGGCGAACTGGGCGACCTGACAGTGAGAGTGAGCGTGGACGAGAAGGCCGGAACCATCACCATCAGCGACCACGGCATAGGTATGACTGAGGAGGAGATAGACAAATACATCAACCAGATAGCTTTCTCTGGCGTGAACGACTTCCTGGAGAAGTATAAGGACAACGCCAACAACATCATTGGCCACTTCGGACTGGGCTTCTACTCATCGTTCATGGTGAGCAAGCGTGTGGACATCATCACCCGGAGCTACAAGGACGGAGCAAAGGCTGTGAAATGGACGTGCGACGGAAGTCCTGCCTACGAGATTGACGAGGCTGAAAAGGCCGAGCGCGGAAGCGACATCGTGCTCCACATCGACGACGACTGCAAGGAGTATCTCGACAAATACAAGATTCAGGAACTGCTCAACAAGTACTGCAAGTTCATGCCCGTGCCGGTGGCTTGCGGCAAGAAGTCGGAGTGGAAAGACGGCAAACAGGTGGAGACCGACGAGGACAACATCATCAACAGTGTGGAACCGCTGTGGACAAAGACTCCGAGCACACTCAAGGACGAGGACTACAAGAGCTTCTACCGCACGCTCTATCCCATGCAGGACGAACCGATGTTCTGGATACACCTCAACGTGGACTATCCCTTCAACCTCACCGGTATACTCTATTTCCCACGCATAAAGTCGAACATCGACCTGCAGCGCAACAAGATTCAGCTCTACTGCAACCAGGTGTTCGTCACCGACCAGGTGGAAGGCATCGTGCCGGAGTTCCTCACTCTGCTCCACGGTGTGATAGATTCGCCCGACATTCCTCTGAACGTGAGCCGTTCGTACTTGCAGAGCGACCGCGACGTGAAGAAGATATCCACATACATCACCAAGAAGGTGGCCGACCGACTGCAGAGCATATTCAAGGAAGACCGCAAAGCCTACGAGGAGAAGTGGGACGACCTCAAACTCTTCATCAACTACGGTATGCTCAGCGACGAGAGTTTCTACGACCGCGCCAAGGATTTTGCCCTGATGAAAGACACTGAGGGCAAATACTTCACCTTCGATGAATACAAAACACTCATCAAAGACAACCAGACCGACAAGAACGGTCAGCTCGTATATCTCTACGCCACCGACAAGGAGGAGCAGTACAGCTACATCGAGTCGGCCAAGGCCAAGGGCTACAGTGTGCTGATGCTCGACGGACAGCTCGATGTGCCCGTGATACAGATGCTGGAGCAGAAGTTTGAGAAGAGCATGTTCACCCGTGTGGACAGCGACATCATCGACCGCCTCATCGTGAAGGAGGATGCCAAGAAGAGCGATTTGGCCGACGACGACCGTGACAATCTGTCAGCAGTGTTCAGAAGTCAGATGCCTAAGTTGGAAAAGACGGAGTTCAACGTGGAGGTGCAGGCTCTTGGCGAACAGTCGCAGCCGGTTGTAATCACCCAAAGCGAGTATATGCGCCGTATGAAGGACATGAGCCGCTTCCAACCTGGCATGAATTTCTACGCCCAGATGCCCGACAGCTACACCTTGGTGCTCAACTCCGACCATCCCTTGGTGAAGAACGTGCTCAAAGACTGCACCGACAACACCACCGAGGAGCTGAAACCTGTGCTCAGCGAAATGAAAGGTCAGCAGGCAAGGCTCGCCGCTCTGCGTCAGAACCGCGACAAGAAGAAGCCCGAAGAGATCACCGAGGAGGAGAAGAACGACCTCACCGCCACCGAAAAGGCCATTGAGGAGCAGCGCACTCAGCGCAACGACATCCTGGCAGCATACGCCAAGGGCAACAGCATAGTGCACCAGCTCATCGACCTCGCACTCCTGCAAAACGGAATGCTCAAGGGTGAGGCTCTCGACAAGTTCCTCAAACGGTCAGTAGAGCTTATCAAATAAGGAGAAACGCATACGGTCAGTCACCGATTGTGGGCTGACCACATCAACCCAAAACGGCATTTCCAGAAGTTTGGAAATGCCGTTTTTGGTTGGTGTTTATCGATGTATTGTTGTCAGAACACGCAGGGAAGCGCAACAAGTTGATACATCAGAGTGCGCGCCATGCGCTTGTGACCCTCGTCGTTGGGATGCAGACGGTCGGTGTCGCGCTTGTTGAAGTACTGGGCGTGCTCATCAAACATCGGATACAGTCCGCTTGCGGCGTTCATGTCGACAACTGGCATTGCCCAAACGTAGCCCGCTTCCTTCACAGCGTCCACGTATGCCTTGAGATACTCGCCACACTTGTTGCGGTAGTCCTCGGTTGGCTGCCAGTTTTTGTCGTTGGCATAGAAACCGCCGCGGTGTATTGGAGTGAGAAGCACTATCTGTTTGGTAGGGAACATACGCTTCAAGGTGCTCAAAGCTATGTTTATGCATCCGCGATAGGTGGTTTTGTCCATGCAGAGAGTCTGCTTCTTGCGCGCCACGAGGTGCTTCGTTTCGTGTATTCCTGCCACAACCGAGTCGTCTTTTTCCGTGTACCACTCACCGATGGGTACACCTGCGTTGTAGTCGTTGGTGCCTATCATTATCACGATGGCATCGAAATCGTCACCATGTTCGCTCTTCAGTTTCTCCGCCTGGCGCGGTATGTCGTTCCACTGACGGCCGCTGACGGCGTAGACATAAGGAGTGATGCCGAGCCACTCGTTGAGAAACGACCAGTATTTCTTCTTCGAAGCCTTGTTTCTAGGGTCGGTTATGGAGTCGCCGAAGTAGGCCACGCGCTTGCCTTGCCATGGGTGAACGAAGGAAACCTGCCCGAACGACGGCAGGAACACAAGCACGCTAAGTATTAAGCTCAATAGTTGTTTACGCATATCTTTCAAACGTTTATCGAATATTGTTCAAAATCTTATCAAATATCATTCAAAAAAAATATCGCAGTGCAATGCTTTGGAACAGACATCGCACTGCGATAGACAATAAATTCGGTGCTGCGAATTAACGCTTGGCAACCTTTACGATAGTGCCGTCGGCCAGTTTCTGGATGTAAACCTCACCGCTGCGCATAGTGTCAACGCGCTGTCCGCTGAGGTTGTAGATGGCTTTCACGCTCTTGTCAGCCTTGCCTTCAACGGTGTTGATGGCCGTCAGAGTAGCGCCCTTCACGTTGATGGTATACACATTCACTGTGCGCAGGTCGCCGGAACGTACGGTTACGGTAGCCTTCACGCCATCCTCAGTAGCCTCGATGGCCTTGCTGACGGTTGCACTGTGACCGTCTGCCACTGCCTCGATGTCGGCTTCAGAGAACTCACCCTTGCGCTCGATGTTGTATTCCATCACGTCCTTGTCGAAGTTAGGCACGTCGAGCTTAGCCAACTTGGCGTTGTAGATAAGGCTAAGGTCGTCAACGAGCAGCGAGTCAGGAGAGTTTTTGTCTGAACTTCCCACGCCCGGCACTGCGTTGGTGGATATGGTGACGAGGATAGCCTTCACGGTTGCGTCGTTGTCCTTGTAGGTTTCATAGTCGAAAGGCAAGGTCACACGCTGCCAAACATTGCCGTTGCTCTCGATAGTAGAGTTGCCTCCGCGTGCCACAACGCTGCTTTTCAGCGAGTCGCCCGGGTCTTGATAGTAGCCGCCGTTGGTGATGGCTGCGCTAATGGTGGCATACTTGTTAGCTGGATCGGCTATTGTGCCCTGCTTGAACTTCATCCACACGGCCAAACTGTCGGGAGTGCCGTTGAGAGTGGTGTAGAACGGGTCGTTGTTGCCGTCAACATCGGTGCTTGTCATGTCGAGGAAAGCGCAGTTTTCAGTGTCGGCAGGACTCATTGCGCCAGCCTTCATACGACCTGTGGTAATGGTTCCGTTGGCAGCAAAGCCAAACACGATTCCGGAAGTGACCAGCACGCTCTTAGTACCAGTGCTGCCCGGACGCACGTCGTTGGATATAAACGTGTGAGGAGTTGAGCTTACAAGCGACGAAAGCTTACCAGTGCTGCTCATAAACGAGTGCCAAGAGTTAGGCTCATCGCTGGTGTACTTGTTGTTCTTTCCAACAGCTGCAGTGTGGAAGTGCTCAAAATCGGAGTTGGCAATCTGATAACCGCCGTTGCCGAACACCACCTTTACTACCTGCTGGAGGCTCGCTGTCAGGTCGATGTCAATCACGGTGTACAGCTTTTCGCCGCGCATTTCAGCAATCATGTTCACCGGCACCTGCTTGAGCATGGTCGGACCAATCCACATACTTACCGAAGGATCGTCACCATTCGTGATTGGCACAACGCCAGTGTAGGTCAGAGTAACTACGCCAGTGGCCTTGTCTTCAGTAGCATTGGCGTTGGTCATCGTGATGTTGCCCACAGGCATTACGTCTGCACCAGACTTAAACATGAAATTCTTCAGCGACAGACTGTACTGTCCTTCGTCTGTTTTGGTCACACTGATGGTGGCGGTTTGTGTAGACACCACACCGTTCACCGCCACTTCCAACGAGTCGGTGTAGTCGATGTAGTCATTTGCCATTGCGCCAAGCGAAGCTACGGCCAAGGCAACAAGAGTAAAAAGTTTCTTCATATTCATTCCTTTCTTTTTAAGGTTCATCCTTTATATTATAAATGTGTGTTTACTTCTATTATAAATGCGTGTTTACTTCAATCGGTAAATCACTCCGAACGACCCGAAGATGGGATACAGAGTCTGTTCGATGGTGTTGAAATCGCTCTGGAATATACCCGTGAGTCCCCACGACACGTCGGCATAGACACCCCAACGGCGGTATATGCGCCAGTCAACTCCGGCATCGAGGCCAAGATGGAGGCGGCGCAGGTCGGAACTGAAGTCGTATGTGCCACGGGTATCGTCGTCGGAACCTATGTTTACCTTCTGTCCCGTCGGGTCGCCAACGCGCAGATAGCCGTCGTAGGCATAGCCCTTGAACACCCTTGTGTTGACGTACGACACGTATGGACCGAACTTCAGCATGACGTTGGCCGAGGGTTTGTAGGTGGCCTGCACGGGCAACGTGATCATCTGCAGGTCGGCTTCGCTCACGTTGTGACCGGTGAAATTGCCCGCAAGCTTTTCGCCTCCGCGCACTATCTCCATGTGATAGTTCTTCACTTTGGCGTCAATCTTCATGCCTTTCTTCTCAAAGCGCAGTCCTGTCATCAGTCCCCACTTGCCCCAGAAGTCCTTTTGCGCGTCAACACCCAAGAGGAAGTTGCCCTGAAGCTCAAACTTTTCGAGGCTGCGTATGGTGGACGGCATACCGATGGGAGCCGTTCCGCCGATGTCATAGCCCAGTCTGACGGTGTAGTTCAGTCCTTCCGTGAGTCCTCCGGCACGCACTGTCGGGGCAAAAAAGCCGCCAAGCACTGCGGCCATCAACAATATCTTGGTCTTCATTCCTGTTTTTCGCATATCAGTCTAACCTTGTCTATACACAATTTGCTGCCTATGGCTCCCTGGAAGAGGTCGCCGTCCTTGCTCGAAGAGAACACTATGGTAAGGTTGTATCCGTAATTTTTCAGCAGCTGAGGGTCTATCTCAGAAGTGAAGTTGAACTCTATCTCAAACGGAGTCCACTCACTAACGGGAGTCACTGCGGCCATTTTCGCCACGCCCACGATATACTCGCTGCTCAGCACATTGCTGCCATTGAGCACAATGCCGTTGCCCGTCGGGGCATGGTCGTCGGTCATGGAGTCGTGGTTGCGGTACATCACGGCATATATCGCTGCGGAATCCTGCTTACCAACCACCTCATTGCCAGCCTTGTCCTGATACTTCGCACCAGGTTGATAGGTGTAGTAACCAGTAAGTTTCAATGGTTTGCGGTCGAAACGGACGCCAAACAATGTGCATACAAGGGCATTTCCACCAAGAGCATCCGTGGGGTCAAACTTGCCGAGGAACAGGTTTCCGGCGGCAAGCTTCATGTTTGCCATAGCACCAAAAGGTCCTGTGTCGCGCGTTTCGAGGGCTACCGCAGCACCGTCGTAACCATTGGCCATCGGCACAGAGGGATACTCATCGGACTTCGCACTGGGGCGCGACATGACAAATCCGGAGTTACCCGTGGCCCAAGTGCAGTTTGGATTGGGATCGCTCCACACATAATAAGAACTGCCTTTGATTGAGCCCGCTTCAAGCGAGTACTGCTCAAAGTCGAAGCGCAAGGTGTCGCCTTCGGTGCGCCTTTCCGAAAGGAACCGCACAGAATAGTCGCGGTGCCAAGCCCTGTCTTCCGACGTGACCCGGTAGCTTACCGACTTGCCGCCACTGAAATCGTGGGTTGAACCACTGGCGGGCTCAATCGTAGCACCGCTGGTCAACACAAATCGGGGCGACACTGCCGTAAGGTCAGCACCGCCTTTCGCCTTGAACACTATTTCGTTTTCGTTTGACTGCACGCCAACAAGCGTGTCGGAAAGGACAGAAAACATCGACGAAGGGTCATCCGCGTGAACCCACGCCGTCGTTATGTCGCACTCAGAATTGGCCGGTTCGTCCTTGAAGCACCCCGTGAGCGAAGCGCAAGCCACGCCAGCCAGTATATATCGGAACAATCTCATAAATAATGTGTATGGGCTGTTTGCCGCTGCAAAGTTACTCCAAAAACTTTGCCAAATGAAACTGTTTCGGCGCAAAAATTTACTGTTTCGTATACTTATGTCTCCTTTCTTGGCGTTTTGGAACACTTTGCCAAGCACACCGAGGGCAACTTTCCCCTTCACAACCCCATATTTTCAAAAAGTTTTGGACTGTGCTCCCACACAACACTTTTTACTGAAAATTTGCAAAGAATTGTTTTTGCATTTCAAAAGAAAAGGGTTAACTTTGTGACCGTTATCCTGAAAACAATCTTTTTACCTTAAAAAGACTAATACCTATTGAAGATATAAAGCGGTGGCCTGTGAGGGTCGCCGCTTTGTTATTTCTGCGCAGTAGTAGGCGCTGCGTCTATATGTACGAAGGTAGTAAGAGGTACGGCGCCCTCACCGTATCATTCGTGCATAAATGGAGCACCGTTGGAATCAGTTCCATTATACCTTATTATATATATACATTATTATGTATAGCACAATGGAGGTCATGTAGCTATCCCTACAAAGCGCAAAGATTGCCAAACTATATCCAACTATCACCTCTCGAAAGCATTTTCTAAAAAGTCTTACTTCGTTGCACAGGTCAGAAAAAAGCAGTAACTTTGGGCGCTAAAAGCATACGAAAAGCCGCCAGAACGGCTGCAAATGGCCTTAAAAGCGAAAACGCTCCGAAAAGGCAAGGCCAGCGCAATAGACTACGGGGCTGGCAGGCAATGCTCAGTCGGCGCCAAACAAGCTCCGCCGACACCACTTAAAACTACAAAGCTTGACGGGTTGTGCCAAACTCCGGAACCCGACTTAAAGGAAAGAAATGGACCAGACATTAGACCAAGACAGAATTATCAAGATCAACATCGAGGAGGAAATGAAGTCGTCGTACATCGACTACTCCATGTCAGTTATCGTGGCAAGAGCCCTACCCGATGTGCGTGACGGTTTCAAACCGGTGCACCGCCGTATATTATATGGTATGATGGGCATCGGAAACACGAGTGACAAACCATACAAGAAGTGCGCCCGCGTTGTGGGAGAGGTGCTCGGAAAGTATCACCCACACGGCGACAGCTCAGTATACGGAGCACTGGTGCGCATGGCGCAGGACTGGAACATGCGCTACACACTCGTTGACGGCCAGGGAAACTTCGGTTCGGTGGACGGCGACTCGCCTGCCGCCATGCGTTACACTGAGTGCCGCCTGTCTAAGATGGGTGAGCACATCATGGACGACCTCAAGAAGGACACCGTGGACATGGTGAACAACTTCGACGACTCGCTTCAGGAGCCGTCGGTGATGCCCACCAAGATACCTAATCTGCTGGTGAACGGAGGCAACGGTATTGCCGTGGGTATGGCAACAAACATACCTACACACAACCTCTGCGAGGTGATTGACGGTTGCTGCGCCTACATAGACAACCCCGACATAGACACCGACGGACTGATGGAGCACATCAAGGCTCCTGACTTCCCCACTGGTGCATATATATATGGTATACAGGGAGTGCGCGACGCCTACGAAACAGGACGCGGCCGCATTGTGATGCGCGCCAAGGCTGAGATAGAGAGCGGCGACACGCACGACAAGATTGTGGTGACGGAGATTCCCTACGGTGTGAACAAGGCCGACTTGGTAAAATACATCGCCGACCTCGCCACAGAAAAGAAGATTGAGGGCATCAGCAACGTCAACGACGAGTCGGGCCGACAGGGTATGCGCATCGTGGTAGACGTGAAGCGCGAGGCCAACGCCAACGTGATTCTCAACAAGCTGTTCAAGATGACGGCTCTGCAAAGCTCGTTCTCGGTGAACTGCATCGCATTGGTAAAGGGCCGTCCACGCTTGCTTTCGCTTAAAGACTGCGTGCGCTACTTCGTTGAACACCGTCACGACGTGACCATACGTCGCACTAAGTTCGACCTAAAAAAGGCTCAGGACCGCGCCCACATACTGGAAGCTCTCATCGTGGCTTGCGACAATATCGACGAGGTGGTACACATAATCCGCGCGTCGAAGACTCCACAGGAGGCTGTGAACAACCTCATGCAGCGTTTCAACTTCGACGAGATTCAGGCTCGCGCCATCGTGGATATGCGTCTGCGCCAGTTGACTGGCCTGCAGATGGACCAGTTGCATCAGGAGTTTGAGGAGTTGGAGAAGTTGATAGCCCATTTGCAGGCTATACTCGACGACCCCGAACTGTGCAAGAAGGTGATGAAGGACGAGTTGCAGGAGGTTAAGGAGAAGTACGGCGACGTGCGCCGCACGGAGATAAAGTACTCAAGCGAGGAGTTCAACGCTGAAGACTTCTACCCCAACGATCCTGTGGTCATCACCGTGAGCCACCTGGGATACATCAAGCGCACTGCCCTCTCAGAGTTCCGCGAACAGAGCCGCGGCGGTGTGGGAAGCAAGGGAGCAAACACCCGCGAAGAGGACTTCACGGAATATATCTATCCAGCAACGATGCACAACACGCTGCTCTTCTTCACCCAAAAGGGACGCTGCTACTGGCTGAAGTGCTACGAAATACCAGAAGGCAACAAGAGTTCGAAGGGCAGAGCTATACAAAACCTGCTCAACATCGAACCCGACGACGCCATCAACGCTGTGCTGCGCATAAAGAAGTTCAACGACGAGGAGTTCCTCAAGAGCCACTACGTGATGTTCGCCACCAAGAACGGCACCATCAAGAAGACGTGTCTGGAGGCTTACAGTCGCCCAAGGGCCAACGGTGTGATTGCCATCAATATCGTTGACGACGACAGAGTGATCGGTGTACGCCTTACCAACGGCAACAACGAGATTGTGCTGGCCAACCGCAACGGTCGCGCCATACGTTTCAATGAAAGCGATGTGCGCGTGATGGGTCGCGTCTCAACCGGTGTGCGCGGTATGCGTCTTGATGGCGGCGACGACGAACTGGTTGGCATGGTTTGTGTAAATGATCCGCAGAAGGAAACCATCATGGTGGTGAGCGAAAACGGCTACGGCAAGCGCAGCGATGTGGAGGACTACCGCAAGACTGCGCGTGGAGCCAAGGGTGTGAAGACGCTCGGCATCACGGAAAAGACGGGACGTCTCGTGGCCATAAAGGTGGTTACGGATGAGAACGACCTGATGATTATCAACAAGAGCGGCATACTCATCCGCATGAAGGTGGCCGACGTTCGTGTCATGGGACGCGCCACACAGGGTGTGCGTCTGATAAACCTCACGAAGAAGAACGACACCATCGCCAGCGTATGCAAGGTGATGAGCGCTACCGACGAGGAAGTGGCTGAGATGGAAAGCCAGGAGGAGTTTGAGGAAACGGCTGGAAGGATGAACTCTGACCTTGCCGCAACCAACAGCGAAGCTCCGGCTGACGAAATCGAAAACGCAACCAACGAAACCGAAACGCCCGAAGACGGCGCAACGGAAGCCGCTGAGACCGACAACGAATAAGGTCGCACGGCAAACAAGAAGACAGAAAGAACGACTAAATATCAAACCAATATTAGTATAAGTATGAGAAAAGCAATGATGATGGCAGTAATGGCCGCATTAGCCACATCTGCCTTTGGTCAGACAGCCGAGGAAGAAGCTGAAAAGTGGAACAAGGAATGTCAGAACCAGTACCAGATTTACGAGAAAGAGTCTAAAATCCAGGTGGCCAACGCCACACAAAAGGAGAAGACTCCGTTTGACACTTTGGCCATGTACAAGGCTGGAGTGGCTGCTCTGAAGGCTGCCATTGAGTGTGACAAATACGACGCTCAGCCCAACGAAAAGGGCAAGGTGAAGCTGCGTTACCGCAAGGACAACCAAGCAAAAGGTCAGAATCTGCGCATCGTGTGCCTGCAGGCTGGCCAATACTTCAACACACAGAAGAACATGCCCGCCACACTTGAGGCATTCCAGATGTATGTTGACTCTCACGACTCACCTCTGTTCACTGGCGTGGACATGACCAAAGACCCGTATATCGCACAGTTCGCTTACTACACCGGACTTGTGGGCTATCAGCTCAAGGACTTTGACACAGCCATTAAGTACGCTCAGAAGTGCAAGGAGTGCGCCGACAACGACATAGCCCTCAATCCCAACAACGCCAACGTGAAGGAAGAGGCTGACAAGCTGAAGGCTGACGCCGACGAAATCCTGCTGTTCGCCAAGAGAGACAACTGCAAGACTGCTGCTGACTCGACTGCTTTCGTATCAGACCTGATGGCTATGCACAAGGCTAATCCGCAGGAGAACAGGTATTTCAACATGCTTATCGCCTACTACAACGAGCATCCCGACAAGAAGCAGGCTTGGATAGACGAGGAAGTGACCGTCATACCTGGCAACAAGATGGCTTGGGCTATCAAGGGTGAAACAGAAATGAGGGCTGAGAAGTGGGACGACGCTATCGCTTCGTACAAGAAAGCTCTGGAGATTGACCCGAACTTCACCGCTGTGATATTCAACACTGGTACGTGTCTTAACTCTAAGGCCATCGTATTGAAGGACAAACTGTCTGACAAGAAGACCGGTAAGCTCACCACAGAGAACGCCGCAAAGGTGAAGACTGTGCTGAACGAGGCCAAGACCTATCTGCTCAAGGCTCAGGAACTTGACCCCAACCGCGAGGCAGTAAACTGGGCTTACGCTCTGTATCAGGTGTACTACTCTCTTGGAGACAAGGAGAAGTCTGCTGAATACGAGAAACTGCTCAACCAATAAGGCAAGACCTGACAAACTGCAAGGGCTGACTTGACAAGTTGAAAGAGCTTACTTGATAAGCCAAAAGGCGGACTTGACAAGCAAAAAGGTTGGCCCAGCAGAATAGAAAAAGGATAACCGACAAACAAATAAGGGGACGGTACGTAACCGAAAGGCCGCGACCGTCCCCTTAAACATAAGGAATAAAAAGCATGAAGAAGCAGATACTTGCGACGCTTCTCTTACTATTGACCGTAGCACCGTGCCTGAACGCTCAACGCAAAGAGCTTTCACAGGCACGGTCTTACATTAAGAGCGGCAAGGATTTCGACAAGGCTGAAAAACTCATGGCCGACATTGTGGCCAAGGATTCCGTGGCGCGGCAGAACCCGAAGGTGTATCTGATGTGGCACCAGGCGGTGTTGCGCCAGTATGAGCAGGGCAACGAGAAGTTGTATCTCAAGCAGAAGTATGACACAACGCTCATATTCAACCTCACCAAACGGATGTTCGCCATACTCGAATCGCTCGACAGCATTGACGCGCAGCCTGACAACGGCGGTAAATCGAAGCCCAAATACCGCCACAAGCACGCGGAACTGCTCAACAAACTGCGCCCTAACCTGTATTTCGGCGGCACTTTCCACACTCGGAAGAAGGATTACGCCACGGCATACACCTTCTTCGACACTTATATCGACTGCACCAAGCAACCTCTGTTCACGAGTTACAACTACGAACAGACTGACACGACACTGAAAAAGGCAGCCTATTGGGCTACATACTGCGGAGCCAAGCTCAACAACCCGGCTCTCACGCTGCGCTACGCTGACTTGGCGCGCCGCGATACGGCCAACCTGCAGTTTCTGCTGATGTATATAGCCGAGGCATACTGCACGGAAAAGAACGACACGGCATGGCTTGCCACACTGAAAGAGGGCTTTTATAAGTTTCCAAAGTCGGAATATTTCTTCACCCACCTCACCGATTATCACAACGCACACGGCAATGCAGACAAGGCGTTGCAGGTGGCTAACGAGGCTTTGGGCACCGATTCCACAAGTCTTCTGTTCCTCTTTGCGAAGTCAACGGCACTGCTCAACCTCGGTCGCTACGACGAATGCATCGCCACAACCGACACTCTGATTGGCCTCAACGACACCATTCCCGATGCCTACTACAACGCCGGCATGGCCTATATGAACAAGATTTTGGCTGCGGAAGAGGCGTATGACGCCCGCAAACAGAAGAAGAGCATAATGAAACTGTACAACAAGGCTCTGCCATACATGGAGAAATGCCGCGCACTTGCCCCTGACGACAAGCAGAAGTGGGCTCCTGCGCTCTACAAAATCTACCTCAATCTGAACAGCGGCAAGCAGTTTGAGGAAATAGACAAGCTGCTGAACAGCATGAAATGATGAGTATTTCGCCCCAAAACAAGCAGCTCGTCCCTCCGTTTTAGAGCAAACAAGCAACGCAAAACCGCCTGTCAGCACATCGCTGGCAGGCGGTTTTGCGTATTGCGATACGCCGAGGCTTCATGCAGCTGCCCCTTCAGGGCGCAAGTTACCTAATTGACTTGACACCCAGGGCGTTGCCCTGGGCTATGTGCAGTTGCCCCTTCAGGGCGTAAGGATAGCTTAATAGTTACGTGTATTGTACAGCACTGTCGCTATGAAATGTCCTTTGGGGGTTATAGAAGCAGCCTCGACACTTTGCCAAGGCTGCTTCTATCGAATTTTTACTTGCCCACGTGCTTCTTTCCGTTCTGGATATACAATCCCTTAACGTTGCTGCCGTTGGCGCGAAGACCGTTCAGACGGTATTTGGGAGCGTCGGCTTTTTCAGCTTTAACGGCGTTTATGCCAGAAGAAGAAGCGTCGCGCACATAGATTACGCCCTTGGTAAGCAGTTCGGAAAGGTCCCACTCCTGTGTGGCAGACGGACGCTCAGGCTCTACAGAGGTAAAGCCTGTGCCGCTGACTGTGGCAGAACTGAGGTCGAAGATGGAGAACGACTGGTCGTTAGTGAACGTTTCTGCCTCAGTAACGTCGAGGTTGAGCACAGCGTTGTTCACAGTGAAGTTGCCAGTTACCTTTATTCTGTTGGCCAAAGCCTTGGTTCCGTTAGACAACAGTGCGGTTCCCACGATGCCACCATCGTTCACAGTGCAGCCACCAGTGAGTTTGAGCACCTTGGCATTGACCACCGTGTCGCCGGCAGCCACTGTTCCGCCGCTGATCACAGTCACCTTGCCAGCCACAGTGCCCTCGCCGCGCAGTGTAGCGTCGGTGTTTACAGACACTGCTCCGGTGCCAGAGTTGGTGCCGTTGACCACGAGCGTACCCTTGTTCACCTTGGTTGAACCCTTGAACGTGTTGGTTCCGGTCAGTCGCCAGATGCCCGAACCCTCCTTAACTATATAGGTGTAGGCATCCTTTCCGGCCGAAGTCTTGTTGTCGATGGTGCCGTTGAAAGTCTCATCGGTGTTGGCTCCACCTATGTGCCATATCATCTGCGCATTGGTAGTGTTCTTCGACGATGCGCTAAGATACGTACCCTTGTCACCGCTAAGACCACCTACATACTGCTCGTCGTTGGTGTTCCAGCACACAAGGCGTGCGTTGCCCTTCAAGTAGACCTTGGTATTGGGCATTCCCTTGAAGCCTTTTTGGAACATGAGCTGCGAACCGTCCTTCTCCGTGCCCACACCGTTGGCCACGAGTGTGCCGTAGAACTTGGTCCAGTCGCCTTCCAGATACTCGCGAACGTAAGGTATCTTGTACTCCAGTGTACCGGTTCCGGTCACATTGCTGCGCAGATAAGCGTTTTTGTTGATGGCGAAAGTAGAGTAAGTGCCGGCAGTTACCTCTATCGGGAACCAGTATGTGAGCGACAAACCGCCACCGTTTTCCACAGTGAAGTTACCGCCCGACATGATCAACTTGTTGCTTGCCTCCTCCTCATCGAGGTACACCTTCTTGTCGGCCAGGGTTTTCACGTAAGTCAACTTCAGCGTTCCACCGTCTTTCAGCTCCGTATTGCCATACTTGAAGAACGACGGCGAGGCCGGAACCACCGTACCCTTACCACTTATAGTGACCGTTCCTTCGCCCTCGATGCTACCGTTCATGGTCACAGTAGACGCATTCTCGATGTTGAACTCCGTGTCGCGGTATATCTTAGCGTCGCGGTTGGTAGCGGTGGAAGCACCAGTGTAGTTCCATACGCCACCATCCCAGATCCAGTTCTGACCGTATTCCACCGAAGCACCCAGCGCACTCTTCTCACCACCGTTCTTGAGAGTGGCGAAAGAGAACACACCGTTGTGCAGCACAGTGGCTCCCGTGTAGCCGTTTTCGGTCGCCACAGTGAGCTTGCCTTCACCGGTTTTGTTGAGCGAAGCCTTGCCGTCGAGCGAACCTTCGCCCGAGATGGTCACGTCAGCATCGGTGCGCACCACCACTGCTTCCTTCTCTACCGAACCTGTGAGCGTCACTGTAGAGTCGGCCACGGGGGCGATGAGCCAGTTGTTGTCGTCGCCCACGAAGTTGTCGCAGTCCACCATGTCCACCTGTTCGGGCTGAGTCTTGGTGTCCAGTTCGGCATATTCCGAATAGGTCTCGCCCTTGTAGGCACGCAGGCGGAAGCTATAAGCCGTGCCGGCGGTGAGTCCGCTCACGGTGTAAGCCTCAGCGTCGGCAGCTATGCGCGCCACTTCCTTATATCCATCGCCATCCTTCTGTTCCAGGATGAGTCCGTCGGCACCCTCTGTATAGTTCGACCAGCCCAGTGTGATGGTCTTGTCGGTAGCACCAGTGGAGGTGAGGAAGAGCGGAGTGCGCAGGAACACCGGACGGTTCTCTGTGGTCAAGCTGTTGATATAGTTCTCAATGTTGGCGTAACCATTGGCGGCAATGACCATAGCGTCGTTCTTTGTAGGATCGGTGCCGTTGGCTTTCTCCCACTCGTCGGGCATTCCGTCGCCGTCAGAGTCCACAGGTTTTTCAAACGACTGGACCGTCCACGACGTTGGAGCGCCAAACGGCAACTGCTCTTCAGTGGAGAGCAGGGCACCCTCCTTGCCAAACGACTTGGCCTGATGCACCATATAGAAGTCAACCATGTCGCGGTAAGGCAGGTTGGCACCCACGGTTGGCAGCAGACTGTCCACGAGTTCGGTGGCTTTCCACGTCTTCAGCTCGGGATAGTTGAACGGTTCCTCGGCGAAAGTCGGGCCACCGCCATACTCGCTGTGAGGTATTTCGTAGGGGTCGAAGATGCCGTTGCGGTTCTTGTCCTGCCAGTTGTCCTCGGCGTAGATGTGGAAATCGCTGTTGCCACTGGTTATGGCGTTGCCGCTACCCGAAGGTCCGTTGATGAAAAGGTTGTTGGTGGCGTTCACCCACGACTTGCCCGACGAGTCGCCACCCATCAGAAGGCAACCGCTGCTCCAGTTGTACACGATGTTGTTCACATACTGCAAGCAACCCTTCATCTTGTTGTTTCGGGTGCCGTTGTCGCAATAGAAGTTGCGGTAGAGCGTGATTGAGTCGCTCTGCATCAGTCCTCCAGCCGAGTGACTGAGCAGTCCCTGACCAATGATACTGTTGGATATGGTGATGAGCTGCGGCGTTGTACCCTTGCCATCGGGGTTGATAGAAAACACCTCGTCCAGTCCCCACGAGAACGAGCAGTGGTCGAAGATCATGCTCTTGCCGTTGGCCACTCCTGCGGCATCCTTTCCCGAGGAACCACCGTGACCCATACGGAAACGGATGTGGCGCACAATGATGTTGTCGGCACCCGTAAACGACACACCGTCGCCATAGACAACGATGCCTTCGCCCGGAGCTGTCTGTCCTGCCACGTAGAGATTTTTGGAGAAAACGATGCGCGAGTTAATCTTAATCACACCCGATACATCGAAAATGACGATGCGGTTGGGCTGACTAACGGCGTCGCGCAGAGAGCCGGTGCCGCTGTCGTTGAGGTTGGTCACGTGGTAGACACTTCCTGTGCGGCCTCCCGTAGCGAAGCGTCCCCATCCCTGTGCCTCCGGAAAGGCCAGTTGCTGGGCACCAACGTTCAGGTTTGCGCCGGCGAGCACAGCTCCCAGCAGCAATAGTCTGGTAGTTTTGGTATTCATAATGTTTTGGTTTTTAGGTTCGTAGTTTTAGATGCTAACTGTCAAAAGTTAGACGCTAACTGTCAAACAAATGTAGCAAAAAAGCGTCAATATGCCGTCTCTGCGGACAAATATCGCTGACTTATGTCAAATTTCCATATCGTTTGACAGGCGTAAACAGCTGCGGCTCACTGTCTGCCGGCAATGGTTCCGACAACCAGTGAGCCGCTATATTATTAAGGTATGGCTCAAAAAAGCACCGCTATGCGTTCAGCGCACCGATGATTTCCTTGACCGATGTGCATCCGTGGGCATCGAGCCACGAGTTGATTCCGTCGCGTATCTTGATGGTCACAGCCGGGTCTATGAAGTTGGCCGTGCCCACTTCTATGGCCGTGGCTCCAGCCATGAGGAAGGCTATGGCATCCTCTGCGGTCATTATGCCGCCGAGTCCCACCACGGGGATGGACACCGCACGAGCCACCTGCCACACCATGCGCAGTGCAACCGGTTTTACGCAGGGACCGCTCAGTCCGCCTGTGCCTATGCTCAGCAGCGGTTTGCGCTTCTCTATGTCCACAGCCATGCCCATGAGCGTATTGATCAGCGACACGCTGTCGGCTCCTTCGGCCTCGCAGGCGCGGGCTATCTCGGTGATGTCGGTCACGTTGGGCGACAGTTTCACGATGAGAGTCTTGTGATAACTACTGCGCACAGCCTTCACCACCGACGCCGCTCCGGCACAGGTGACGCCAAACGCCATGCCACCGTCCTTCACGTTGGGGCACGAGATATTAAGCTCTATGGCCGGAATGCGGTCGAGAGCGTCGATGCGTGCGGCGCACTCGG
Source organism: Prevotella sp. CAG:1031 (assembly GCA_963659575.1). Classification (GTDB taxonomy): domain Bacteria; phylum Bacteroidota; class Bacteroidia; order Bacteroidales; family Bacteroidaceae; genus Prevotella. Next base: position 3,523 of record CAVKVO010000006.1, on the reverse strand, counting down.
CATAGTCTTCGGGCGACGAACCGCTCACGTTGACAATCACGTTGGTGTCGATGTCCTTTATCTGCGGATATATATGTTCGCAGAAATAGTCCACGCCCTTGTTCTGCAAACCCACACAGTTGAGCATTCCGCCTGCGGTTTCGGCCATACGGGGATAGTCGTTGCCCTGGCGCGGATGCAGCGTAGTGCCTTTCACGATGATGCCGCCGATGCCGTCGAGGGGCATGAAGTCGGCAAATTCCAGTCCGTAGCCGAATGTTCCCGACGCTGTCATCACGGGATTTTTCAGGCTCAATCCTTTTATTTCTACATTCAGAGCTGCCATAGTAGTTGTTTGATGTTAAACACTGGTCCATCCTTGCACACACAGAGGTTGCCCTCCACGGTTTTTTCCACACAGCAGAGGCAAGCGCCAAGTCCGCAGGCCATCATGTTTTCGAGCGAAACCTCGCAGTCTACTCCTGCCTTGGCGGCATAGCGCGCCACTGCCATCATCATCGGCTTGGGGCCGCAGGTGGCTATGCGGTCGAAGTGTTCGCCGTTGAGCACACTGTGGTTGGTCACAAAACCCTTTTCGCCAGCCGTGCCGTCTTCTGTAGTAATGTACACGCGCCCGTACTTATTAAACAAGTCGAGCTGAAGCAGGTCGCTTTCGCTGCGCGCACCGAGCAGAAAGGTGGGTTCGATGCCGCGGCTCTTCATCACGGCTCCCATATAGAGCAGCGGTGCAACGCCTACTCCTCCGCCAACGAGCAGCAGTCGCTCTGAGGCGGCGCTGGGCATGGTGAAACCGTTGCCGAGGGGCAGCACACAGTTGAGCTTCTGTCCGGCAGAGAGCGTGGCCAACTGGCGTGTGCCGTCGCCAACGAGTGCCACAAGCAGCCACAGTTCGTTGGCTGCGTAGTCTACAAAGTTGATGGATATGGGACGGCGCAGAAAGGTGGACTGCGAACCGTCTATGCGCACTTCAACGAACTGTCCGGGCTTCATTTCCGGCAGCGGACTGCTGTCGGTGAGCCGCAACAGGATGTGCTTGTCGCTGACACGCTCCACCGACTTCACCGTCAGGTCGAGGATATACTTCTTCATCTTATTATGTTGATAATTGTTTTTCTAATGGTCAGTTGAATCGTTTGCCGACGATGCCACGGCGAGGTTATTACCTATATATAATAGTATTATTACCTATACGCAATGCTTCTTGCCGTAGTTTGCCGCCGATTGGCTGCGGAAACGTTGCTTTGCGGAACGTTGTCCCGGGCATTGCAAAGGTACAAATAATCGGGTACAGAAGAGCCGCTCGCGCCCTCAAAAATGCAACTATGCCATTTGGCTGTCGTAAGTGGCCCACTTTTGACCCGTAACTAGGCCATTTACGACCCGTAAGTGGGCCACTTTTGAGGCGTAAATGGGCCACTTTTGCAACACATTGTGTGTCAATAGGTTGCAAAGGCGGTATTTTGGAGCATAGGAGGTACGGCGCCTCGCCGTATCATTCGTGCTGAAAGAGTACGATTTTTCACTCTTTCGCGCGACTGGTACGGTGGGGCAACGTATCTCTTAAGCTGCGCACAGGAAGCCCGTAGTAGGTGCAGCGTCCCCGCTGCATCCCTCGGCTCATACCCGACAAACGCCCGGCGTTTTTTTGAAAACCGTAAATAATAATCGCCAAACGAACCATTGCCAACAATAAGAAAATGATTAAATTTGCACTCCAAGAATATTACATTAGAATATATTGCATAGAACAACGAGATGAAAACTGTTTTCGATTTCTCTGTCAAAGACAGAAAAGGCAAGGATGTGGCTCTGAAAGAGTATGCCAACGAAGTGCTGCTCATAGTGAACACGGCAACCAAGTGCGGATTCACGCCACAGTATGAGGAGCTGGAAAAACTGTACGAGAAGTACCACAGCCAGGGTTTCGAGATACTTGACTTCCCCTGCAACCAGTTTGGACAGCAGGCTCCGGGCACCGACGAGTCGATACACCAGTTCTGCAAGCTGACATACGGCACGGAGTTTCCCCGTTTCAAGAAGATAAAGGTGAACGGCGACGACGCTGACCCTCTCTACAAATTCCTGAAAGAGCAGCGCGGCTTTGCCGGATGGGACGCCAATCATCCTCTCACTCCGATTCTCGACGAGATGCTGAGCAAGGCTGACCCCAACTACAAGGAGAATGCCGACATAAAATGGAACTTCACAAAGTTCCTCACCAACAAGCTCGGCATGGTTGTGGCTCGCTTTGAACCCACAGAGAGCATCGAGAACATTGCTGCAAAGATTGAAGAACTGTTGAAATAACGCATAGTCTAAAGGTTATGACACAGACAACGGAACATACAAAATGCCTCATCGTGGGCAGCGGACCAGCCGGCTACACTGCGGCAATCTATGCGGCGAGGGCAAACCTCAAACCCATAGAATACAGCGGATTGCAGCCCGGAGGACAGCTCACGCAGACCACCACGGTGGAAAACTTCCCGGGCTATCCTGAGGGAGTGGACGGCAACCAGATGATGATGGACATCAGGGAGCAGGCTGAACGCTTCGGTGCCGACATCAGAGACGGCGAAATTGTGGAGGCCGACCTGTCGGCTGCGCCCTACAAACTGACCACCGAGGACGGCCATGTGATTGAGGCCGACACGGTGATCATTGCCACGGGTGCCTCGGCAAAGTATCTTGGTCTCGACGACGAGCGCAAATACAACGGGCAAGGTGTGTCGGCATGCGCCACGTGCGACGGTTTCTTCTATCGCAAGAAGACCGTGGCTGTTGTGGGAGGTGGCGACACGGCCTGCGAGGATGCTCTCTATCTGGCAGGACTGGCCAAGAAGGTGTATCTGATTGTGCGCAAACCGTATCTCAGAGCATCCGACGTGATGCAGAAAAGGGTGATGCAGACCGAGAACATCGAGATACTTTTTGAGCACAACGCCATAGGTCTCTACGGCGACAACGGTGTTGAGGGTGCTCACCTGCTGAAGCGCAAGGGCGAACCCGACGAGGAGCGCATCGACATAGCCATCGACGGATTCTTTCTCGCCATCGGCCACAAGCCCAACAGCGATGTTTTCAAGCAGTGGCTGGACACCGACGAACAGGGATATCTGAAGAAAACCGACGGAACTCCGCGCACAAAAATCCCTGGAGTGTTCGTTGCCGGTGACGTTGCCGACCCCTGCTATCGCCAAGCCATCACCGCCGCTGGCTCAGGATGCCAAGCTGCGATAGAGGCCGAACGATTTTTGGCTGCGCAATAAGACGAAAAGGGAAGCTATACATTATTATATATAGCCCCAAACCCAGCAACAAAGGATGCATAGGAGGTATGGTGCCCTCACCGTACCATCTAACCGAAAAGGGAAGTTTGTAGTAGGCGCTGCGTCCTCGCTGCGCCCTCGGCTAAAAAGCAAACTAAAAAAAAGGAAACACGGATATCCTCCTCAATCGTCGGAGGTACAAACTAACAATGCGAAAGCACCGCTGAACAATCTTTCAGCGGTGCTTTCGCATT